>JAUVKE010000287.1 GCA_030592105.1 Desulfobacteraceae bacterium | reverse complement strand
GATCCTGCAAAACCTGTTATTGAAATAATAGTTATGAGTCTGCCTCTTTTTAATGCAAATTTGTCAATTATTGCTGATACAAAAGCCTCAATTATTGATATGGAAGAAGAAAGTCCAGCCACAACGAGACATAGAAAAAAAAGCATCCCAAAAAAATTTCCTCCTGGCATAAGGCTTATTGCTTTTGGATAGGCAACAAATGCAAGGCCTATACTTTGGGACACAACATCGGATATAGGTTTTCCCTGGGAATTTGCCATAAAACCTAAAACTGAAAAAACGCCCAGGCCTGCAAGAAGGGAATATCCGCTGTTTATTGCGGCAGTAACAAGTGCATATTTTGTAATGTTTGCTTTTTTCGGCAGGTAACTGGCATAGGCAATCATGATGCCGAAACCTAAACTTAATGTAAAAAATATCTGGCTGTAAGCATCTATCCATACTCTAAGATCAGTTAATTTTGTAAAATCAGGGGTAAGATATGCCTTTATGCCATAAATAGATCCATCTAAGGAGATTGACCAGCATACAAGAACCGTTGTCAGGACAAAAAGCAGAGGCATAAAGATTTTGTTTGCCAGTTCTATTCCGCGCTTAACACCTCTGTAAACAATAATCCAGTTGACAAGCCATACAAAAATAAGACTAAAAAAAATAGGGGCTCTTATCTGCCCGATCTCCAGGGGATTGTCGCTGAGCATTAGAAACTGGTTGAAGAAAAAAGAATTTGGTTCATCTCCCCACCCCAGGTTAAAGGACAGAATAAAAAAATTAAGACACCACGCCACAATTACCAGGTAATATAGAACAATCCCGAACATTACAAAACTGACTGCCCACCATCCAAGCCACTCCATTCTTTTGTTTATTTTAAAATATGCAAGGGGAGCCGACCCTATTCTCTCATGGCCTATGGCAAACTCAAGTATTAAAAGTGGAATTCCTGCTGTTAACAGTGCGACAAGATATGGAATAATAAATGCCCCGCCGCCATGACTGTATGCCATATAACTGAACCGCCAGATATTGCCTAAGCCTATGGCTGAACCTATTGCGGCAAAGAGAAAGCCTGTCTGACTGTTCCATTGAGATCTTTTCATATAATAAGACATCCTTTTTTGATTAATTAGGTGCCGGGAGAATTTTTTTTAATTAACATCATATCAACATATGAGCAATATAAATGCGATTGCAATATATTCCCTTCATGTGTCTTGAATCAATATAAAATATATGCTAATAGAAAGTTTTGTATTAACATCTATTTATCAACTTAAACCATTATTTTGTTTTTTTTAAAGAGGAGCATTATAACATGAAAGAGAAGGTTCAGGCAGTGCTTGACACGATCAGGCCAATGCTTAAGGCTGATGGAGGTGATGTGGAGCTGGTTGATATTAAAAATAATGTGGTTAAAGTGCGTCTTCAGGGCGCATGTGCAGGATGCCCCATGTCACAGATGACACTTAAAAACGGAATAGAAAAGATTATAAAAAAAGAGATCCCTGAAATTGTTGCAGTTGAATCTGCAGATTGAGGCTTAAATTATGACCATATCAAAAAATATTAAAAGCATAATGTCCAGGTCATCCTGGATACGTGAAATGTTTGAAGAGGGAGCGCTTTTAAAAGCAAAGTACGGCCAGGAAAATGTTTTTGATTTCAGCCTTGGAAATCCCAATATAAAGCCTCCTGACAAGTTCAGGCAAGCACTTAAAGATATAGTGGAAGCTAAAGGCGGGCTGGATCATGGTTATATGCCGAATACGGGCTATCCCCAGGTACGCAAATCTGTGGCTGATTATCTGTCCGGTTCTTTAGGCATGGAAGGCAAAACATCTTTAACTGAAAACGAAATTATCATGACATGCGGCGCAGCCGGCGCTCTTAATGTAATTTTAAAGACCATACTTAACCCGGGAGAAGAGATTATTACACCTTCTCCGTATTTTGTTGAGTATAACTTTTATGCTGATAATCATGGAGGCGTTTTAAAGACCGTTCCTACAAAACCTGATTTTACACTCGATATTGAATCTATTGCATCCGCAATTAATGAAAAAACCAGGGGTGTTTTGATAAATTCTCCCAACAACCCCACCGGCCAGATCTATTCAAAAAAGAGTCTTGCAGAACTTGGGTTATGCCTGGAAGAGATGAGCAGAAAACTGAATCGGACAATATATCTGATATCAGATGAGCCTTATCGCAAGATTGTTTATGATAACATTGAGGTACCGGGTATTTTTAACTGTTATAAGGAAAGCATAATTGCAAACTCATATTCCAAGGAGCTTTCCATACCAGGAGAGCGCATTGGATATATAGCGGTAAATCCTGAAGCATCTTATAAAAAGGAACTCCTTGGCGGTATGGCTCTTGCCAATAGAATCCTTGGGTTTGTTAATGCGCCTGCTCTAATGCAGCGTGTAGTTTCAGCATTGCAGGGCGCAAGCGTTGATGTTGCAGCCTATGACAGAAAGAGAACTCTTTTGTGTGACGGTCTTGCAGAATGTGGATATGAATTTGAAAAGCCTTTGGGAGCATTTTATCTTTTTTCTAAAACTCCGGTTGCTGATGACGTTGAGTTTGTTCGCGCCCTGCAAAAAGAGATGATACTTACAGTTCCAGGCAGCGGATTCGGGGGCCCCGGTTATATGAGGATAGCGTTTTGTGTAGATGATGAAACTATTATTAAGGCCATGCCCGGATTCAAAAAAGTTATAAAACAGTATAATTAAAAAATATTAGAAGGAGAGATAAATGAAAATACTAAAGATCGATCACCTTGGTATCGCTGTAAACAGTATAGATGAAGGCAAAACTTTCTGGACAGAAGTTTTAGGTCTGAATTTTGAGGGTACCGAGACAGTTGAGGCTCAAAAAGTGACAACAGCATTCCTGCCTGTAGGAGAGAGCGAAGTTGAACTTCTTGAATCCACGTCACCTGACGGGCCAATAGCTAAATACCTGGAAAAAAAGGGACAGGGTATCCAGCATGTTGCTTTTCGGGTAGACAACATCGAACAGGCGCTGGAAGAGCTGAAAGAAAAAGGGATAAAGCTCATTGATCAAAAGCCCAGAATAGGAGCTGGCGGGGCAAAGATAGCATTTTTACATCCAAAGGCCACTAATGGTGTACTGGTGGAGCTTTGTGAAAGATAGTTTTAAAGCGGCAAAGCCGCAGTTTTGGGTTTTATAGCTCGTAGCAAGTGAATTGATACCATCTTATTATTGATGGTCTCGTAAAAAGTTGAATCTTGCCTCTGCGCTGTCATTCCCATGAAAATGGGAATCCAGTCTTTTTAATATTAGATGGATTCCCGCTTCCGCGGGAATGACGACTTTTATGGCGCTAAACCCTTTTAAAAAAACTCATGCGTCAGGACTGCAAGCTATAAATTAAACTTGCGAGGTTTGATTTCGTATGATAAAATATTTTTTCTATTTTAATATAGAACTATAATAATTCAACAATAGAGGTGTGTGATGAAAAGGATAAAAATAACAGAAGTAATTGTTCTGGCTGTTTTGCTGTTAACCACATTTCTGGCATCTTCAGCAGCAGCCGGGGATGTTATCCGAAATGGTGATTTCAATGAGAACATTTCGCAATGGATTGTCAATCCGGATATCGACCCAACATGGAATCCACTTTCAAATGGCGTGGTGAGTTTGCATCCACCGTCTGATGCCTGGGAAGGATTTATGGGGACAGTTATCTATCAGAACCTGAATGTGACTGGCATAGCCGGCAGCACGTTTTCCTTTTCCATGGAACTGTTGAAAACTTCCGCGTTTGACGGCAACACCATTTTGGTAATCCTTACCTATGTTGACGACTCCGGCAGTGTCCATGAAGTTGACCTTGTCAATCCCGACAATGCCACTGTATCCTCCGATCCTGGGGATATTACGCCG
>JAUVKE010000447.1 GCA_030592105.1 Desulfobacteraceae bacterium | reverse complement strand
GGACTTTCACCGTACTGATAAAGCGCCTTCACAGGCGCACCATTCCCAGGCAGAGCCTGGGAACGAAAAAAGCTCTGACTGTTTGAGCGTAGCGAGTTCCAGAAGTTTTTAAATTTTATTATAGCTCAGTTCATTGCTGAAGTTACAACCCTTTAAGAGCATAACTGGCACTTCTGCCCCCTCCAGGCATTTTGATTAAAATGCCTTTTTTAACAAGATCGGCCAGTTCTCTTTGAGCAGTTGCACGACTGGTATGTGCGATCCCCATATATTTTTTGTTTTTCAAACCACCTTCAAATCCATTAATTCCGGCGTCAAGCAACCGGTTAATCACCTTGATTTGTCGATCATGAAGTTTTGTCTGTGCAAATTTTTTCCAGAACCCCGCCTTTATCATTATTTTTTCAAACAGTAACCTGGAACTTAAAATAGCCCTGTTTATGCATTCAAGAAACCATTTCAACCAGTCTGTAATATCACCTGAACCTGTTTGAGCAGCATTCAAAATATCATAATACTCATCTCTCTCAGCCATTATTTGTGAAGAAAGGCTATAGAATCTTTTTGGATTGTTTTCATCCTTTGCAAGAAACGTCTCCGTCAAAGTTCTTGCAATTCGACCATTACCGTCATCAAATGGATGAATAGTAACAAACCATAAATGGGCAACTCCAGCTTTTATAATGCCATCCATCTGACTTTCTTCATTTATCCAGGAAATTAAAGCTTCCATTTCTTTATCAAGCTTTTTAGCCGGAGGTGCTTCAAAATGGACTTTCTCGTGGCCCACAGGCCCGGAAACAACTTGCATCGGTCCCTGGTTATCATTTCTCCATTGCCCCACAGATATCTTAACCATACCGGAGTATCCTGTCGGGAAAAGTGCTCCATGCCACCCACAAATTCGCTCTTGTGTCATTTTTTTTGAGTAGTTAATGGTCGCATCCAGCAAAATTTCCACAAGACCATCTATTTTTTTGTCTCTAACATCCTTTAAACCGGCATGCGGCAGGCCAAGCCTGCGTCCCACAGAAGATCGGACAGCATCCGGATCTAATTTTTCACCTTCAATAGCTGATGTTTTTAAAGTTTCCTCAACCAAAACATCAGCACGCGCTGTTTGCTGAATTTCAAATCCCAACTCTCTTATCTGTGCTATTAGGGAACCTTGACTGAATCGGACATCTCCCAATGGTTTCAGTAAAGAACCACTGTCCCATTTAAAATCAGGCCATGACCTGTTTCGCCAAATATATTCCATGAAATCAGTCGATCCCCTTATTTGCAGAATTAATATTTGAGTCGCTTAATCTATTAATCGACTCAATTTTTGAGGCAATTATGCTGATTATTTAACTCAAAGTCAAGAGGATACATACCCTTAAAAATTCACAACCATTATTGCGAAGATATTTAAGGAATTATTTTCTTTTCATAAAGCAATTTGTTCTTCCTGGTAATCATTGCCTGATGCTGTTAATGCATCATTCCGATTAAAATCCAAAGCTTCTTTTAATGTTATTTTTAAACTTTCCAATAATTTTTCATGTGCTCGTTCCTGGCAGTAGGGGCAGGATCCATTTCTGCCCTTGTGAATAATAGGGCGGATATGGAATCCGCCCCTACTCACCACGAAAAATTTACATTTATGGAAAAAAGGTAAATCGATGTTTCCTGTTCATAATCTATGCCTCCATATGGTGCATAGGTGAAAACCTCCTGAACAGCGGAGTTTATCATTTTACCTGTGTTGTTCCGAATGGTTAGTTTATCACCTAACATCCAGGAGAACCCCAAATCAACGCTTGTTTTTTTATTTACAGCTATCCCGGCTCCACAGCTGTAAACCTTCATATCCTGCACCGGCCACATTAAATCAAAATATTCTTCATCAACAGAGCTTTCCCTGTCCTCGTACCCGAAGCGGAGGGAAAACCTGTCAGAAAGATTATATTCAACTCCAAAGCTATAATTATATGTATCTTTCCATTTTCTTTTCAGGATAAATTTATCAGAAATCCTCTGGGGACCAAAAAAATTAAAAAACTGCAAAATCTGGATATCCTGGTCAAATTCAAAACTTTCATCCGAGACCTCGGACCAGTCTGTCCAGTGAAGATCGCACATAAGCTTCAGTTTTTCTGATGGCTGCACCATTATACCGACCTGAACACTCCGGGGCCAGGTCCATTCCTGTGTAACTGTTCCCCGCTGGCTATTCACAGGGGGATATGGAATCCCCACCCATATTGAAGTAGGGGGGAGGTATAACTCCTGCATTAATGCCTTAAACGCATCTGAATATCTAATATTATAATCACCTTCCATATTAGCCTCTGATTTACTCCTGTAACACAGACCCAGGGAAACCCAG
>JAUVKE010000474.1 GCA_030592105.1 Desulfobacteraceae bacterium | reverse complement strand
GGAGAGTATGCAGGCCGGCGGCGGTATGGGGTTGCCGGTTTTGAGTATCTCTTTTGATATTGCAGTGTGAACCTTAGCAACGTCTCTTGTTTCGCCTTCTATCATGGAAGAAATAACAAGAGTTGTATAGCCCAATTTTTTCGATTCCTGCCTTGCAGCGTTTATTGCTTCCATATTACTTGCAATAATCAGATTGTATGTATTTTTAAAAGCTCGGTCCCCTCCTTTGGGTGTTTCGGGGATTTTGCCTGAGGCTCCTTTCCTGATATGTGATACAACACTTTTTGGTATATTATTGGTTATCTTGTATTTTTTAAAAATTTTCATGCTTTCTTCAAAGGTACTCGGATCAGGGACACTCGGCCCTGACGCAATTACGTCAAGGTCATCTCCGACAACATCAGAGAGTATAAAAGAAATCATGGTTGCAGGATATGCTGCCTTTGCAAACCTTCCTCCCTTTATTTTCGATATGTGCTTTCTGATCGTATTTATTTCGTGAATTGTGGCACCACAGGAAAGGAGAATTTTTATGGTATCCTGTTTGTCTTTTAATGTTATTCCTTTAGCCGGTGAGACAAGAAGGGCAGACCCACCTCCTGAAATAAGGGAAAGCACAAGGTCGTCTTTTTTTGCACTCTCAGCAAGATTTAAAATTTCATCAGCGCCCTGTATTCCATTTTTATCAGGCACAGGATGACCAGCCTCTATGAGCCTGACACAATTAAGATTTGCAGTGTGACCATATTTTATATTGATGATTCCGCGGGTAATTTTTTCACCGAGTATATCTTCTATTGCCGCAGCCATGGGAGCAGTCGCCTTTCCAGCACCTGTTACAAAGATGTTCTTAATACCGGAAAGGTTATATTTTCTGTTTCCGATAAAAAGATTATCACCTTTGCGTTTGCAGGATCTTTTTATTGCATAGCCTGGCTCTACAGCCTGCAAACCTTTGAGAAAGATTTTGACAGCATTGCCGCGCATTTCTTCAATACCATTTAATATGGTGTTCATGGTCCCTTTGTGCATATATTCTTTAAAAAGGTCAATCCTCTTTACCGATTGTATGAATCTTGATCAGATTTGTGGAACCGGTTTTTAGTGCCAATCCTGTAACAATGATCATAAGATCATTCTTTTTTGCAAATTTATTACTGACTATAATTTTTTCACCTGCTTCTATTATGCGTTTTGTGTCATTAATAGGAGGGATCAACAAAGGTGTGACACCCCAGACAAGAGACAATCTGTTGTAAATTTTCCTCAAAGGTGAAAATGCGTAAACAGGACTGGAGGGTCGTTGTTTTGAAATAAGCTTTGAAGTTTTTCCGGTTATGGAAAATGTAACAATTGCCTTTGCATTTACTTCGTGGAGAATGTTAACACAGGCTTGTGCAACAGCGTGTGTCACCAGATCCCGATAGTCTTTCCTGTACTGAATATTATATTTCATGAAAGGCGAGCTTTCAGTTTCAGAGGCAATTTTGGCCATCATCCTTACTGTCTTTTCAGGATACCTGCCTATTGCAGTTTCACCGGAAAGCATTATGGCATCAGTGCCGTCATAAATTGCATTTGCCACATCAGATGCTTCAGCCCTTGTAGGGATAGGATTATTCGTCATAGTTTCAAGCATCTGGGTAGCTGTTATAACCGGCTTGTTTGAATATATGGTTTTTTGTATGATCTGCTTTTGAATTTTAGGTACCATTTCCGGCCTTAGCTCAACACCAAGGTCCCCCCGCGCTACCATAATACCGTCAGCAAATTTTAAAATTTCATCCAGATTGTCGACTGCTTCAGGCTTTTCAATTTTTGCAATGACCGGAATATCGGATTTATGTTTTTTTAATATGAGTTTGATACGTTTAAGATCATTTGCATTTCTAACAAAAGAAAGTGCAAAAAAATCTACTCCTTTTTTGATACCAAACAGAAGATCTTTTTTATCCTTCTCAGTTAAGGAAGGGGCAGAAATTTTAACGCCCGGCAGGTTTATCCCCTTGTGTTCTTTTAATCTTCCTCCTCTGATAATTTTACAGGTTATGGTATCTTTGGTTTTGGATAACACCTTCAGCTCTATGAGTCCGTCATCAATAAGTATTTTATCTCCTTTTTTTACATCTTTTGATAAATTCTTATAAGTGGTTGAAACAAT
>JAUVKE010000383.1 GCA_030592105.1 Desulfobacteraceae bacterium | reverse complement strand
TATTGACGTTATTTTCTGATATACTATTACGCAAGCTTATATTTTTAACTGGTTCTTTCTTTACGACCTCTTATCTGTGAGTTTTTCATGGTTTAATCAGATTATACCTGCTGCCGTACATATTAGCTGAACAGTTACAAAAAATGGAGATACAACATGGATGCTAAATCCCGGCAAGAGCTTACAGTAACGAGTTCTGCTTTTAATGAAGGCTCAATGATTCCAATAAAATATACATTAAACAGTGAAAACATTTCACCGGACATATCATGGGAGGGTTCCCCTGATGGGACTAAATCTTTTGTGATAATAATGGAAGATCCGGACATACCCATGCCAAAATTTCTAATACCATCATGGGTACATTGGATTGTATACGATATTCCCCCTGGGACGACATCTATTCCTGAGGCCATCACCGGAACCCTGGATAACGGTATAAAACAGGGAAAAACATCGTTTATGAAAACAGGGTACAAGGGCCCCAAGCCGCCCTTTGGAACCCACCGTTATTTCTTTAATATTTACGCCCTGGACAAAACCATAGACCTTAGCCCTGTGAAGGCCAATAAGAAAAAAATAATGAAAGCCATGGATGGCCATGTTTTAGCCAAAGGAACACTTATGGGCCGTTATAAAAAAGAGTAATAATCACTCAGCATCCCGGGGCCGCAAAAGGAGCTGATGCCCGGTGCCAAAGCAGAGCTTGCGTACAATCAACACAACAAACAGGGTGGATAAAGTTGTTGAACCCACCAGCATAAGCATTACAACTATCTGGTATTTTATGGCAAGCTCTGGATCGGCACCGGCAATAATCTGGCCGGTCATCATTCCCGGAATAAAGACTATTCCTGCGGCCATCATCGAATTGATTGAAGGAATCATTCCAGATTTCATGGCGTTTCCTACAATTTCCCTGCTCGCCTCTTTATAATCTGCTCCAAGGCAGAGCTTCATCTCTATTTCCTGCTGTTTTGTTCTTAAATCGTTTAGCAGCCGCTCTATGGCTATGGCAACAGCGTTCATTGAATTTCCTATAACCATCCCCCCAAGGGGAATAAAATATCTGGGATTCCACCAAGGATCAGCCCTGATAACCACAGCGGTGACAATAAACGCAACAATAAAAAAACTGATATTCATGGAAACAGAAACAGGAAGAAAAAAAGAGATCTGTTTCTCTTTAATCCTTCCATAAACAGTTTGTGCAGCAAAAAAAGCCATGGCTGCAAAAATTAATAGAACCAGCCATACATTATTTATGGCAAATACCGTTTTAAGAAGATAGCCAAGCAAAAAAAGCTGCACAAAAGTTCGTACTGCACCAATGAGCATATCCCGCTCCAGGTGAAGGGAATGATAAATTGATGCTCCCCCGGCAATAAGTATAAAAACAAATCCCATGGCCAGCTGTTGGGGGCCTATATTTATAATTTCTGATCCCATAAAAGCTCCTTTACATGGGGGTGGGAGGGGGTCATTTATTGATTATTTGCAAGGGCTCTATTAATCCTATCTTGCCAAGCCCGGGTGATTATGGGTAGAGACGCAAAATTTTGCGTCTCTACTGGACCTGCAAGTTGCAGATTTATCCTGATACACAGGGCATGCTGGTTATACAAAAAAGTTTGTATTGCACTCTATGCTTAAACAGTTTCAAGGTTTTAATCAAATTAATATTTTAAAGCGTATCTGCAATGAGCATTTTTAAAACAGCGGATATCTACATTTTGCAATAAGTTTTCAAATTTCTGTTTACTTAAAAAAAAGGTTTCTTTATAATTTAACTTTATAAATTATGATCAAATAATATCTGAATGAACTAATTTTTTTTGCGCTTACAAAAAATGGGGTTGGTTCTAACTTTGGCCATCAGCTGTTAGATCAGAGGTTTTTAAATTTTATTATAGCTCAGTATATTGCTGAAATTAAAACCAATCCCCAAAAAATAAACTCAGGGTAAAAAATTTAATGAATAAAATACTCCTTGATTTTTTGATCTGTCCGGCCTGCCTTCCTCTGGAACTCTCCCTTAAGCCCTTTATTCTGGAATCAGATGGGGACGATATAATCTCCGGCCATCTTTATTGTAAAAAATGCGCCCGTGAATATCCAGTTAAAAAAGGAATTGCTGTTTTGCTCCCCGATACCACGGCAGAGACAAGTTCAAGCCAGGACAGATATGAAGAAAAAAGGGTTGTATCTTCATATTTGTGGGCCCATTATTCAGATCTGTTCTGTGACCATGATGCAAACAATGCTTATGCTGCCTGGTCTTCTCATTTTTCAAAAACAGATGGAATCGCCCTTGATGCAGGGTGCGCCGTGGGGAGGTTTACTTTTGAACTGGGCAAAAAAAGTAATTTTGCCATAGGTATTGACCGTTCTTACACCTTTGTAAAGCTGGCCAGAAAATTAGCTAAAAAAGGATGGCTCGATTTTCCTCTTACCATGGAAGGTGATTTAACAGAAAAAAGAACGATTATCCTCCCTGACAAACTGAAAAACCAAAATATCGAATTCATAGTCGCAGATGCCCTTACGCTCCCTTTTTCGCGGGAAATATTTGCCCTGGTTTCATCCCTTAATCTCCTTGACAAGGTTCCAAAGCCCCTTACCCATCTTCTGGAAATAAATCGTGTGGCCCATGGAGATAATGCCGGTTTTCTTTTATCAGACCCCTTTTCATGGTCCCTTGACAGTGCAAAAAAAGAAGACTGGCTTGGAGGGAAAAAAAAAGGGAAATATCAGGGGAACGGCCTGGAAAATGTCTGTTCCATTCTAACAGAAAAAAATGGCCATTTACGGCCCCCATGGAATTTGCTTAAAAAAGGGGTGCAGCCATGGAAAATCAGGAACCACCAAAACCATTATGAAATGATAAGGAGCCAGTT
>JAUVKE010000281.1 GCA_030592105.1 Desulfobacteraceae bacterium | reverse complement strand
CTGCCATCAGGATCATCCCAAAAATAGATCGGCATTGACGGAAAAGGCGAAAGACATACGAGTTCACCTTCTTTATCAATAACTGATTCTCCATTATCGTTATAAGCTTTAACATCCATACCAAGGCAGCAGCATTGAAGTTCTCCTGCATATACTGACCCCATGGGATTACCACCTGCAAAACATCCGTTTAAATCAGTTCCCCCTGCTATTGATGAGAGTTGCAGATCTCTTTTAATATTTTTATATACATATTCAAAACATTCTTCTGATAAAGGAGAGCCTGTTGAAAGGACTGCTCTTAAATTAGTCAGGTCGTATTTTTTGCGAGGAATTAACCCTGCATCCCTGATTGCAGAAATATATGCGGCACTTGTTCCAAAAACAGTCATTCCCACATCCTGGGCAAATTCCCATAAAACTCCGGCATCAGGATAAAAGGGCTGACCATCATAAAGAATAACAGTTGCACCTGTGGCAAGTGATGATGTAAGCCAGTTCCACATCATCCATCCGCAGGTTGTAAAATAAAATATTTTATCTTCTCTCTTAAGATCGGTGTGGAGTATCAACTCTTTGAGATGGTTTACAAGAATTCCGCCAGCACTTTGAACCATACATTTTGGAAGGCCTGTAGTGCCTGAGGAATACATAATATATACAGGGTGATCAAAGGGAAGCTGCTCAAAATTCAATACAGGATTTTTATCTTTTGAAATAAAGTCATTGTAGAAAACAGCATTGGAAAGTTTGCTGATATCCGATTTTTCTTCTGTATACGGCACAACAACAACTTTTTCAATAGACTCAAGATGCTGCAAAACAGAATTTATCCGCTCCAAAGAATCAATTTTTCTTCCTTTGTAGGAATATCCGTTTGCAGTAAAAAGAACTTTCGGTTTTATCTGGCCAAATCTGTCAAGAACTCCTTTTATGCCAAAATCAGGAGAGCATGATGACCATATGGCTCCAATGCTTGTGGCTGCAAGCATTGCAAATATGGAATGTGGCATGTTAGGCATAAATCCGACTACCCTGTCTCCTTTTTTAACTCCCATCTGCTTAAGGGATTTAGCAAGGCGTGCTACCTCATTATACAGCTGTGCGTAGGTAATGCTGATTTTTTCCTGAGTTTCTCCTTTAAAAATAATAGCATCGTGATCATCCCTGTAACGAAGCAGATTTTCTGCAAAATTTAATTTAGCGCCCTCAAACCATTTGGCACCAGGCATTTTATATTCATCTATCACTTTGCTGTAAGGTTTTGACGCTATAATCCCTGTAAAATCCCAGAGACTTGCCCATAAATCTGTGATATTTTCTACTGACCACTTGTGCAAAGCAGAATATCCAGAAAATTTTTTCCCGAATCCAGAATTAACAAACTGTATAAAATTATGCATATTAGTCTGTTTTTTCCGTTCATCCGAAGGCGTCCAAAGTAATTTATTCATAATATTTTCAGTTCCTGTGTGCTGTTTATATGCCAAACTTTTTAAGCAGTTATTTATTATCTGCCTTTAAAAACAGGTTTCCGTTTTTCCGCAAATGCAGTGAGAGCCTCAATCCGGTCTTCGGTGGGTATGGTAATTTCATACGCCTTTGATTCAAGTGGAAGCGCAACACCAAGGCTGCATTCAAAACCATTATTCAGCACAAACTTGGCCTGCTGTACAGCAATGGGACCGTTTTGGGCTATCTCTTCTGCCAGTTTCATGGCTTCATCCATTAATTTATCAGGAGAGACAACTTTATTCACCATGCCGATTTCAAGTGCCTCCTGGGCAGTGATCCGCCTTGCTGTATAAATTAATTCCTTGGCTTTTGCTATCCCGATTATTCTTGGCAGTCTCTGACTGCCACCGCCGCCAGGGATAATTGCAAGGCTTGTTTCGGTTAGACCCATAAGTGCGTTTGAAGATGCAATTCTTATGTCAGATGCAAGTGCGAGCTCTGTACCGCCGCCAAAGGCATAACCGTTAATCGCAGCAATTACAGGAACTTTTGCTTTTTCGACTGTCGTCATTGTTTCCCGCACAGTGGATATAAAGCGGCGAACCTGATCATCAGTAAGGGTCTTTCTCTCAATCAGGTCTGCTCCTGCAGAAAATGCAGATTTTTTCCCGCCAGGTTGATTTGCACCTGTAATTATTATAACTCTTATGGACATATCAAAATTTGCTTCTTTAACTGTTTCCATCAAAGTTTCGATAACCTCAAAATTCATGCAGTTCATCGCCTTGGGTCTGTTGATGGTCAGTATCAGAATACCATTATCGGTCTTTTCCTGTAATATAACATCAGACATAACGGATTCTCCTTTTAGCAGGGCTTTGTCAGGTTATTAAAATTTAAAATTACCAAATGTAGAATCAGGCACAGGCTTAAGCAGGGCAACTTCAAACGCTTTAGCAAGAATATCACGAGAATCTTTGAATGCTATTGTCCCATCATGAAATAATCTTGATTCAACATAAAATGGATGCGCCTGTTCATCATATCTGTTAATCATATTCTGCTGAAATTCCTCTGCAGCATTTTCATCCATTTTCTTTCCCCTTTTTTTTGCGTTAGCCCGTTCCAAGCTGGTTAAAATAAATCCGGCAGTACGTCCTGACATAACTGAAGTTCTGCCACGCATTGTATTAAAAATAAAACAGGGGTCATATGCTCTTCCGCACATCCCATAATTGGCTGCACCATGATCAGGGCCGATAATCCATTGAATCATTGGAACATTGGAACATGCACATGCCCTGACCATGCCGGAACCGTATTTGCCAATACCGTCATATTCTTCCTGGGTACCAACCATATAACCAGGAGAGTTCTGAATATATAAAACAGGTATTTTTTGAGAACTGCATCTTAACACCCACTCAATGGTTTTTCTTGCTGAATCGACAAAAATAACCCCAATCCCGTTTGCTGCAATGACACCAACAGGTAAACCCTTTAATTTAATTTTCCCGCATATAATTCCATCCCCCCTGCCAGGGTTATAATTTTTTTTATATTCAGTAAACTTACTTCCGTCTGCAATACACGCTATAACTTCTCTGGCATTAATCCCTTTATATGGATCCCTGGGGAGTATTTTATACAGATTTTCTATGGGAACAACCGGTTCCTCAGAAATAGACCGGTTTATATATATTTGCTGTGGAGGGTCATGGGATAAGAGTTCTCTTAATTTATCTATACCCTCATCCTGAGACCGTACAAAATGATCAGCGCCTCCTGAAATTGTTGTATGCACCTTTGCACCACCAAGATCTTCCATGGAGACCTCTTCACCTATAGCAGATTTAACCATGGGTGGACCGCCTAAAAAGGAATAGGACATTTTATCAATCATGATGGATTCACATGCAAGATAGACAGTGTAGGCACCGCCTGCCGTATTTCCGCCGGTACTTAAAGTATATTGTTTTAACCCCTTGGCGGACATTCTGCACATATTATAGAAAAACCGTCCGAACTGACCTTTACCTGGAAACACCCGATCCTGCATTGGCAAAAAAGCACCTGCAGAATCAGCAATATAAATACATGGAATTCCGGCCTGATCAGCTATATCCTGAGCACGCAAATGTTTTTTGCAGGTAATTGGAAAATAAGCACCTGCTTTTACACGGCTGTCATTGGCAATTATCATAACCCAGTTGCCATGAACAACCCCCAATCCTGTAACTATACCAGCACCTGGCACATCCTTGACTGTTTCATAATTAATGCCGAAACCTGCTCCTCTGCTTAGTTCAAAAAAATCAAATCCCGGGTCTATAAGTTGTTTGATGAGTTGGCGAACCGGTTTTTTACCCTGTTTTGCAAGACGTTCAATCTGTTTTTCTCCACCAGGATTATAACTTTTATCCCAAAGCTCATACAACTTCTCTTCTTCTGCAAGCCAGTGTTTTTGATTTGCAATCCGTTCTGCTTCTTTTTTTTGTTCTCTTGACAGCGTTGTCATTTCTTTTGGCATTATTCTCCT
>JAUVKE010000106.1 GCA_030592105.1 Desulfobacteraceae bacterium | reverse complement strand
TCAAAAGAAGATCTTGAAGCCTTGGAAAACCCTGGTATAAATTCTTTTGAACATATCTCGGTTAGTTCAAAGCCTTATGAGTGGGGTATGGCTTCTACTAAAAGAACAGCAATGATCAGAGAGAATCTCTACAGCAAAGCGGTCGTGATAAAAGATTGGGCAGAAGTTTTATCTGGAATGGGAAAAGCCTCGTTTAGAAAAGATATCAAGTTAGATGTGGATCGCGCAAGACTTGTTACTGAATCTTACAAAGAGACGGATGGACTGCCGATGGTCATCAGAAAAGCTTTGATAATGAAAAAGTTTTGTGATGATCTTCCTATTTTTATTGAATCAGGGCAGCTCCTGGTGGGTGATCCGAACAGTGCCCCTAATGAAATACGCTGGTTTCCTGAGGTTGCGAGTGAACATATGATAGGTTCTGTTATGCCTGAAGGCGGGTTCGGTCATATGGTAACTGATAAAGAGAGGGAAGAGATTATTGAAATATGTGAGTTCTGGAAAGATAAATGTCAGGAAGCGTTGGTAAAAGCGGCGATCCCTGAAGATGTTCTCCCATATCTTGAAAGAAGTCCTCAAAATCCCTGCTTTTATGCAAATCATTGGGCATGCGGAAGAAATATCATAGGCTTTGACTATGAACTTTTATTTAAAGAAGGACTCAATAATAGAATAAAAAGAATTGAAGTTAAACTAACTGAACTCACTGAAAAAATAATTGACGGAATGCAGGAAATGGATAATGATAGTTATCTTGAAAAAAAACGTAACTGGGAAGCGATGATTATATGTGCCAAAGGTATAATACGGTTCTCGGAACGGTATGCAGAACTTGCTTTAGAACAGGCAAAAAATGAAACTGATGCTGTTAGGAAAGCAGAGCTTGAAGAAATCGCCAGAATATGTATAAAAGTTCCTGCAAATTCCCCTGAAACATTTCACGAGGCGCTTCAGTTCCAATGGACAGTTGAAGTTGTTGCAAGATATCTGCATGGACCCAATAATGGCTCTGGTGCACGAATTGATCAGATCTGGTATCCTTATTATAAAAAAGATCTGCTGGAAGGTCGAATAACCAGAGATCAGGCAAAGGAATTACTGGAATGCTGGATGCTCAGAATTCAAGCCCTTGGCAGCCATGCTGATCATCCTCAGTTGTTTACTCTTACATCTGGGGCAGAAGTTTTTTATACTGCCAATATCGGCGGCACTAATATGGACGGAACAGATGCCTGCAATGATTTAACCGCACTTATTCTGGAGAATATTGCCACCTTGCGGATGAATCAGCCCCCCTTAATGGTTCGCTTCCACAGAAATATTTCAGACGACATGCTCACACGGATAACAGAAACTGTCCGTGCAGGGACAGGGCATCCTTCATTATTTAATGAAGAACTTATGGAAAAATGGGCTTTAATGCGTGGTTATTCACCATTCGATGCTAAAAGAACTCAGGCAGCCGGTTGTGTTGCCATGAACTGCACAGGAAAACCATTAAACGGTTCTTTTATGGCTGAAATTGGAGTTATTGCCCAGGCAAAGATGCTTGAGTATGCTTTATTTCAGGGAAACGACGCTTTTGACAGCGGAACCAGTGTGGGAAATTCAAAAATCAGCAGGCCTAAAACCAAAGACCCCAGGTTAATGGAGTCAGCAGATGAACTTCTTGACAGCCATTGTGAGCAGCTTCTGTTTTTTTTAAAAATGGCCAATATTTCTCATAATATCGGACACAAGGTATTAATGGAGATAGCCCCCAGGCCCATTGATTCCTTGTTGATGGAGGATACGCTTGAGCAGGGTAAGGATCTGTATATCGCATGGAGTGAATTTGACACATGGCCGAATATGGTCTCTTTGGGAGCTGTGAATACGTCAGACAGCCTGGCTGCAATAGATAAACTGGTTTTTACTGAAAAAAAATATACTATGGAACAGCTTTTAAATGCTCTTCAAACAAACTGGGCAGATCTCGAAGAGATGCGCCAGGATTTTTTGAATGCTCCTAAATACGGAAATGATGATGACTTTCCTGATAAATGGGCACTTAAATCAAGAAGAAAAATAATGGAGACAGCCAACTCTATTAAAGATGAATGGGGTAGACCCTGGGATTTTGATGGAAGTTCAGTTATGGCATACCAGGCCATGGGTTTCGGTGTTGGGGCCAGCCCAGACGGAAGATTTGCATCATCTGCTATGGCAGATGGAAGCCGCTCTCCTTCTACAGGAATAGAATCTCATGGTCCTACAGCTGTTTTGAACTCAGTAAGCAAAATTCCATTTATGCATACAGAACTCTTTAATCAGAGATTTATGCCTCAATTTCTTGAAGGTGACAACAAGTTTCTTTTTAATGATTACCTGAGAGAATGGCATGAAACGATGACCATACCACACATTCAATTTAATGTTGTGGATACAGAATTATTGAAAAAAGCACAGCAGACTCCTGACGAATATCCTGACCTTCAGGTTCGAATAGCTGGTTACAGTGCTTATTTTGTAGATCTTGCTACGGAAACACAGGAAAGTATAATTAAAAGAACAGAACAGGCTTTTGTATAAACCACAGACTTAAGAGCAGCATTTATTATTTGGATACTCTGTCAGTATATGTTGTGAACATATACTGACAGTGCTTATTTGGTGTTGATGGTTTAAATGCTGTTTCCTTGCTGTTAACTATTGCCCATCCATAAACGGCTTTTTTGCCCGATATCTGCGTTGCGTTAAAATTTTAATCCTCGAAATACAGAAGTCTATTCCTGCGGTTAAAATTTTAGATGACCTTGATCTCGAACAAACTGTCCTGTTTATGGATGGACACTAACTACTCAAATTTTGCTACTTTCAGATAAAATAATAGAACATGGATAAAAATACCGAATATAATGGCAAAGGAATTGTTTTTAATATTCAGCGCTGGGCTGTTCAAGACGGACCTGGCATGAGAACCACAGTTTTTTTAAAGGGCTGCCCTTTAATATGCGGGTGGTGTGCTAATCCGGAATCACAAAAACTTATGCCTGAAATAATGACCAGAGATGTTCTGTGTATAGGTTGTGGAAAATGTAAAGATATTTGTCCTGAAAATGCTATCAGCTTTACAGCGGTTGAATCGGAACAGACTGTTTATAAAATTAAGGATCCAAGCTGTGCGTCGCCTCAAATCAATGTGAATGATTCAGTGACTGACCAATCTTCCAGTAAAATTCAAAAGATAAAAATAAAAAAAGATGTACTTCGGAAAATTGATTGGGAAAAATGCAATTCCTGCTTGAAATGCGTTGAAGTATGTCCTGCAAAGGCTTTGATTGCAAGTGGAGAGGAAAAAACCATAAGTCAGGTTATGACTGAGGTTTTAAAAGATAAAAAATTTTATCGCAGAAGTAAGGGTGGAATGACAATTTCGGGAGGAGAACCTCTGGTACAATGGCAATTTTCCATAGATCTGCTGAAATCAGCTAAAAAAAGGGGGATACATACTGCCCTTGATACTACAGGTGCAGGCTCATGGGCAATACTGGACAGACTGCTGAAGTATACGGATCTTCTTTTGTATGATATAAAGCATATGGATTCTGCAAAGCATAAACAGGCTACAGGCGTGGACAATAAAATAATATTGGAAAATCTGAAAAAGGCCGTAAAAAAATGTACTGTGTGGATACGAAGAATTGTTGTTCCTGGTTTTAATGATTCAGATGACGATATTAAAGCACTGGCTGAATTTGCTTCCTCCCTTGATCCGCTTCCTGATAAAATTTCTCTTCTTCCGTATCATAAATTTGCGGGGCCTAAGTACGAATCCCTTGGAAGGGTTTATTCCTACAAAGATGTTGAACCTCTTGAAGATGCGAGGATCAAAGAATTACAAAAAATTCTGGAAATGTCTTCCGATATCAAAGTTGACATAGGAAAGTAAAGATGATTGTCAACAAAGTTTTTTTTTACTGGATATATGTAATCCCACGCAACTGGAAGTTTCCCATAGCATATAAAGGAGAACTTCTTTCCCCTGAAGAATATAAGAAGCACTGGGGAAAATGGGTGATCCTTGATACAAGAGAAACTCTTGATTTACTGGCTAAGCAATTAGATCCATATGTTGAAGATAGAAGTATTCAGGGAATAAAATATTCAAGATCTCCTGAGGAAATCTTTGGAATAAATGAATCTGTCATGTGCGTATTTTGTGATGACCGGGAAAGAGAAGATGTCTGGGAAATACTTAAACAGGATGGTGTAAAAATAAAAGCATGGGTATATGACAGAGAGGTATTTGATATGTGGGGCCCTGGCGGGGCTTTAATTGAAAAATGGCTCAATGCTCATAATATTACAGGTAAGGAAGCCGAAGAGATCATGGAGAAGACAAAACAGAATTTTGAAAAATGGCTTTTAAATATAGGTAAAAAAGGTCAGAATCCATGGTCATTTGAGATGATGTAAGGGAAATAAAAAAATGAATCTGTCAGAATTCGATTTTAAAGATTACAAACCTGTCTCTATTATTTCTCAAATAAGGGGAGCCTTGCTTCAACGTATAAGGAACGGAGAAGATATCCTGCCGGATATTCAGGGAAGAGAAGAAGCCAGAAAAGATGTAGCAAGAGCGCTTCTATCAGGATATAATATATATCTTGTATCCGAAGAAGGAACAGGGAAAACACGGCTGGCAAAATCATTGACCAGTCTTCTCCAGCCAATTCCAAAAATAAAGGGATGTCCTTATAATGATGACCCAATGTGGCCCAGGCATTTATTATGCGCCAGGTGCAGAAAGAGCAAAAATCCGGCTGAAGAATTCGGGGTTGAGATAATCCCTGGTTCAGAACGGTTCTCGCGTATTCAGGGGAATGATTATACTGACGAAGCAAAGCTGCTGGGATTAAAAGATATACATGCAATTGCCCAGGGAAAAAGCCCCACAGATATAGAATCATTTGCAACTACCGGTGTTTTCAGAGCTAATAGAGGAATATTATTTATTGATGAACTCCCTGCAGTACGAACCAAGGTTCAGGTTCTTCTCCATCCAATATCAGAAGAAAAAAAAGCCATTCTGGAAGAATACCATATCGAATACCCTTTGGACATTATACTCGTGGCGACTGGAAACCCCCAGGGATTTTCCCATGTAAATGAAGTGCCAAGGCCCCTTCTCGACAGGCTTGAGTTAATTTACATGCCCCTTCCATCCAAAGAGATTGAACTTGAAATTGCCTTAAAAGAGAAGTTTGAGCCTGAAAAAGATAATTATTCAGCAAAAACAGAAGAAGCTCCTCCTCTTCTTACGGGTTATAATGCAGATATTCAACGGGTTGCAGTTCTTCCGTGGTGGATTATGCTTTTGTTGAATCAGGCAATTTCCTGCAGCAGAGAGTGTGATGTTCTTGACAAAAAACCGAGTATACGAGCTTCCTGCCGTATTTTTGACCATACTTATGCAAGTGTGGAACTTGAAAATAAAAAAGTTGCATCATTAAAAGAGAGTCTGGATGGAATAAAACTCGGCCTTAGAGGAAGAATTGATCTTAAACCTGATCTGATAGATTTTGATAATCCTTCTGAAAGTTTCAGCCGGGTAGAGGAATTTGCACAGGATATTTTATCGGTGGCATGCGCCACCCTTGCAGATACTTTTCTTGGTGGCTGCAATTATAAAAAACTCAGTATGGAATTAAAAAAACTGACATCAGATTCAATCAGCAAATTAACATATCAACTGGAACAGCTGCCAGAATTAAAAAATGTTGCAATCCGGTTAAAATCTATTGCAGCCGATAAAGCTGACATATCTTTGCTGAGCAAAACAGAACAAGACCTTTTTTTAAATCCTGATGCCCAGGATATGGAAATGCTGGAGCAATATAATTATTCAGCTGTAGAAGTAATCTATAATGCTGCGTTGCATAAGGGACTCATTGTGAACAGCGAAATAGAAAAAAGTATTTTTATTCCTCATCCTGCATCATGGACAGGGTGTTGTTTGTAGATAATAATGGTAAACCCAATATGTAAAACATGCCGTAAAAAAAGACTTATCAATGAAGCATTACTGGCAGAAATAGCACATTCTGAAAATCAGACAGTACTCGACTGGTTTTATCAGTTAAGAAGTGGAAAAGACTCCCTTTTAAAAGATGCTGTCATGGATTATACTAAAAAAAGAATTGATGAGGAAGCCGAAAAGCATGGAGATTTAAACTCTTATTCTGAAATAGATGATAATTTCAGGTCTAAAGTTCAGCCAAAGGATCTTGAGCGCTGTTTTGAAAATTATATAAAGCAGGGCAACATGGTAATTCAGAAAGGGAAGATAGAGATAACCAGGCAGGGTGCATTTAAGGTGGCTAATCTGGTTAAGCTTAGTCTGGAAAATCTTAACAGGGAAAAATCAGGCTCCCACAAAATCAAAAAAACAGGCTATGGCATTAAAAAAGATCTTATTTCAAGAAAATACGAATTTGGTGATACGCTGCAAAGTGTTGATATTAAAAAGACGCTTTTTCAATCCCTGAGCAGAAATATTGCAGAAACCGGTAAACCTGTTATTGACCTGGAACCGGATGATTTTTTTGTTTATGAACAAACCTGTGAAGCAAGGATGTGTACAAGCCTTTTAATTGATGAAAGTACCAGTATGGGAGATGAAAAACGTACTGCAGCAATTGATATATGTCTTGCTCTTGGAAAACTGAAAAAACCGGACGATATTTTTAAAGTTTTTGTATATGCATCTGAAGTTCATGAGATTCCGTTTTGGGATATATTGAATACTACGTCAACCGGCAGCACAACAGACATGAAAGCGGCCATAAAATGTGCAAGAAATGCTTTAATCAAAGAACAGGGTGATAAACAGATTTATATAATTACAGATGCTGAGCCTAATACTGAGAACGGTCAATATATCGGTTTTAAAAAAGCTGTTGCAGGTGTAAAAAAAGAGGTCATGTTGTGCAGGCAAAAGAATATAACCATAAATATAATAATGCTGGATAATAATTCAAAACTGAAAATATTTGCCGGTCATCTCGCACGGATTAATGCAGGAAGAATATTTTTTACTTCTCCATCAATTTCCGGAGGTGTCATAATGCAGGACTTTGTGTAAAACCAGTGAGAAAAATAATATCTGAAATCTTTTGGATAAAACAACTATTCTATTTATAATATATTGTATCAGGAACGAGTTTTATAAACCAGTGCGAGATATACAAAAAGTTATTGATCTTGTGTATGTTAACCATAACAGTACCAAATCTCGCAGGAATGACGAAAAGAGGCCGGAATGGCGAGTACTGTAACCTGTCTTTCATATTTTGTTGCCCGTCAGGGCATGGAGATTATTCAGAATTTGTTTTTATCGCTACATCTATTACAAGTTTTCCTTTTTGTGCGTCACAAGGTATGGAAACAATAGGAAGAAAGTGTGAGGGTGTCGCAATCTTATGTTTCCCTAACACCACACTTGGAGGAGATATTGAGGTATTTTCATCAGGAAAATTACTTTTAGCATTACCAATAATCATATTGGCAATTTCACCTATGGCGTCAGTGCAATCCTCATCTATCTCTTTAAACTCATCTTCAAGCAAAGCACCTGCGAGATATAAAGCTAATTCCTTGGAAAGGCAGATGCTTACACAGCCGGACACTGGTCCTGACAATCCTATTATAGCACTTACCTCAAATTCAGTAGCCGGGTTTTTTTTTATAGTTGGTGCTCCAACCGTTACAGGAATGTCTATCATTGTATCAAAAACATTTTTTACCGCATCTATAAAAGGATTAATATACGCAACATCCATAAAGCCTCCCGGGCATCATGCATTAAGTTGATATTGAAAAGGAATAACTTGCGGCCTGTTTTTCAACACCATATTTTCTTTTCAGGTCATATGTCTGCTCAATAAACGTGACACAGCCGTTTTTTTCAAACAAAATTAC
>JAUVKE010000220.1 GCA_030592105.1 Desulfobacteraceae bacterium | reverse complement strand
TAGCACAAGCAGCCAGGTCAATCATCCATGCAAAGGAAACAGGAAGAGTACTTAGTGAGATAGATCCGGAATATGTTGGAGCTTTAAGTCTTATGATTTATCCGAAAGCACCTTTGTATAAGCAGTATAAAGCAGGGGATTTTGTGCTTTTAGAACCTGAGGAAATGCTTAAAGAATTAAGGACTATGATTGAAGCGACTAATTTATCCCGTGGACTTTTTCATGCTAATCATGCATCAAATTATCTTCCTATCAGGGCCAGATTTCCCAAGGAGAAAGATGCTACCATAAAACTTATTGATGCTGCACTTGCAGGCGAAATCGAATTAAGGCCGGAATGGATGCGCGGATTGTAATTCTTTAAAATTATAATAATAAATTTTGAGTTTTGATATTTCAGGAGAAAATATAAATGAATAAAAAAAATATCATAAAAAAAATTGATACTCTTGGTATAAATACTATCCGTACACTTTCCATGGATGCTATCCAAAAGGCTAATTCAGGCCATCCTGGCGCACCTATGGGGCTTGCACCTGCCGGATATGTTTTATGGACAAAGATACTAAAGCATAACCCTAAAAATCCTGACTGGTTTGACAGAGATCGTTTTGTTCTTTCAGGCGGCCATGCATCTATGCTTTTATACAGTCTGCTGTTTCTTTCCGGGTATGGTCTGACTTTAGACGATATAAAAAATTTCCGGCAGATGGGAAGCAAAACTCCAGGACATCCGGAATATGGGCATACGGCCGGAGTTGAAACAACAACCGGTCCATTGGGTCAGGGTTTTGGCAATGCTGTTGGAATGGCCATGACCGAACGTCACCTTGCAGCCCGTTTTAACAAACCTGAATTTAATATTGTTGATCATTATACTTATGTTTTTTGTGGAGATGGGGATATGATGGAGGGAGTTTGCCATGAAGCTGCTTCTCTTGCCGGACATCTTGGCCTTTCCAGACTGATCTGCGTTTATGATGATAATAAAATTTCAATTGAAGGTGAGACCAGTATAACTTTTACGGAGGATGTTGGTGCCCGCTTTAAAGGATATAACTGGCATGTTATAGTTGTTGATGATGGGAATGATACTGATGCAATACATGATGCTCTCATTGCAGCAAAAACTGAAAATAAGAAGCCGTCCCTTATTATGCTGCGTACACATATTGCCTTTGGCAGTCCAAACAAACAGGATTCAGCAGATGCCCATGGATCTCCCTTAGGTGTTGATGAGGTCAGGATGACTAAAAAAAATTTTGGCTGGCCAGAGGATCTATTATTTCATGTACCTGAAGAAGTTATAAAACATTTTTCAGATTGCATGGCAGCAGGCGGAAAAGCAGAATCACAATGGAAAGAAATGTATCTTAAATATGCAAAAGAATATCCTGAATTATCTACGGAATGGCTTGATGCTATGAGTGGTTTTACAGAAAGAAGTCTGGAAGGGATTATTCCAAAATTTACGCCGGAAGACGGCCATGTAGCAACTCGCACTGCATCGGGTAAAATTTTAAATGCCATTGCTGAAAAACTTCCAACGTTAATCGGGGGATCAGCAGACCTGGCGCCTTCCAATAAAACATATATGAATTCTTTTCCTGAGTTTCAAAAGAATTCATACATAGGTCGTAATATTCGTTTTGGAGTCAGAGAGCATGCCATGGGCGCAATTATGTCCGGGATGTTTCTTCATAATGGCGTCCGTCCCTATGGCGGAACTTTTCTTGTTTTTGCTGATTATATGCGTGCTTCAATACGTGTTGCATCTATTATGAAACTTCCTTTAATATATATATTTACCCATGACAGCGTAGCCGTTGGAGAAGATGGTCCAACGCATCAGCCAGTTGAACAGATCACCTCACTTCGCGCAATCCCTGGCTTAACAGTTATTCGGCCGGCAGATGCACAGGAAACAGCAGATGCTTGGCATGAAGCCATTAAAAATACCAGCGGTCCAGTTGCTTTAATTTTAAGCCGCCAGAAACTTCCAGTTTTGGAAAGAAACAATCAGGCTGGAAATCTTTCCGGAGGAGCATATATTCTGTCGGATTGCAATGGTAATCCTGATGCAATACTTATTGCCACAGGCTCAGAAATGCATATTGCTGTTGAAGCTCAGGAAAAACTTACAAAAAAGGGAATTTCAACCAGAGTAGTAAGTATGCCAAGTTGGGAAATGTTTGAGGAAAAATCCGCAAGTTACAGAAATAGAATTCTGCCGCCAAAGGTAAAAACGCGTGTTGCAATAGAAGCTGGCACTACTATGGGGTGGGAAAAATATGTGGGAAATGATGGTGCTGTAATAGGAATTTCTCAATTTGGTGCATCTGCACCAGGAGATGCTGTGCTGGAGAAATATGGAATTACGTCTCGTAATATTATTCAAAAAGTATTAGAAATAAGGGAGACTCTTAATTTAACATAGTCATAATTATCAGTTCATGTGTATATAGATCGCCACATAAATAATTTCACGGTGTTATCAGGAAAAATCCTTGTGAAATTTATTATGTGACAATCTATAATTGACATTTTTCAGGCATTAACATATTTCAGCTTTTATTGGTAATATATTATTCGTTATGATAGTTTACAGACTACTAATGGTTATATATGGTCTTTAAGGAATAATATGAAATTTGAGTTAAAAACTACAGGAGAGATTGCACAAACCCTGGCAGAGCGAATGAAAAATTTGCGGTTACAAAAAAAATGGAAACGTTTAACCCTGGCTGAAAGAGCCGGTGTTTCCGAGGCTTCTCTACGGCGGTTTGAACAAGAATCCAGAATTTCACTGGAAAGTTTTTTAAAATTACTGTTAGCACTTGGCCGCCTGGACGAAATAGACGAATTACTTCAGCCATCAACTCTTAAATCAATTGACGATCTTGAAATAAGAAAGCAAAAACTTCCCAAAAGAGGCTCAATTTGATTCGATTAAATGTCCTGCTACACTTTAATCATAACACAACTATCCGTGTTGGGCAGCTTGCCGAAGATAAAAAACAAATCTATTTTCAATATGACCAGGATTTTTTAACAAAAGATTTGTGGTTATCTCCATATAAGCTTCCTCTTAAACATGAACTCTTTGAACATAAAGACAGGGATTTCAGTCCTGTTTTTGGTCTGTTTGATGATTCACTGCCTGATGGCTGGGGCTTATTACTAATGGATCGCTTTCTTAGAAAAAGGGGATATAATGTTGAGACCCTATCCATTTTAGACAGACTTGCATTTCTTGGTGAGAAGACCATGGGAGCCTTAATATATGAACCAGCTCTGAATCTTAATATCAGCGATAGCAGCCTGTTTGATTTGCATAATCTATCAAAACAATCATATGATATTCTATCTGGTAACACTGATATAGTGCTGCCACAACTTATAAATGCAGGAGGCAGTCCAGGTGGGGCCAGACCAAAAGTACTTGTGGGTGTTTTCAATGAAAAGATGGTCTCCGGGGAGACTGATCTTTTAAAACCTTTCGAACACTGGATAATTAAATTTGCTGTTCATAATGATTTTCCTGATGCTGGCCCGGTTGAGTATGCCTATTCTTTGATGGCGAGGGATGCAGGTATAAAAATGACAGAAACGCGTCTTTTTAACACACCAGAGGGAGATCAGTTTTTCGGCACAAAACGATTTGACCGCAAAGATAATAACCGCTTTCATGTTCATACTTTTGGCAATCTGATACATTCAAATTTTAGACTCCCGTCTCAAGACTATGATAATTTTTTTAAACTGGTAATAAATTTAACAAAAAATCATACGGATTTAATACGTGCATTCAGACAAATGGTCTTTAATATTTTTGCGAATAATCGGGATGACCATGTAAAAAACTTTGCATTTATCATGAATCATAAGGGCGAATGGTCACTATCACCGGCTTACGATTTAATTTATTCACCAGGCCCAGGAGGTGAGCACTCGATGACTGTCTTAGGCGAAGGGAAGTCTCCGGACAAAGATGATATTTATAATGTGGGTAAAAAGCATGGCATTAAGAAAAAGAATATTAATCTGATAGTTGATCAAGTTTATGATGCTGTAAATAATTTTCAAACGCATGCTAAAACTGCTGGTGTTTCTAAGGCAACTCTTAAAAAAATAGACGCCAAAATTAAATACAATTTAGGGTTTACACACAAAAAAATTCACAGTTTTAGTTCAGGCGCTAAATAGTTAGTAAATCCCTTTATGGAATTGGTAATAAAAAATTTTTCACGTTTTTGAGTAGGCAGATCAAATAAATTAAAACCTGCCAGGTTTGGATCGTGCAACAGAAGTACTTTAACACATCTTTCCACAATATTTTCGCTACATTGTGCAATCTCTTTGCTGATTATTTCTTTCCAGAGAATCAGCTGATTACGGAATTTGTTCAGCATTATATGCGAATTTTCTGCAAATCCGCAGTGTACATAAAAAACAGGCTGATTTTCTAAAGCAAGCAGTTTATCAACACTTTCCATACATACATCAAAGATAAATTTTGGAGGAGTTGCAGGCCGCAGATATTCCAGGCCATTAATTATAAAAAGATTACCACCTGCTTCTCCTGGAAAGAGTCTGTTATTATAAGAAAAACTCAGATGATGAACAGCATGTCCAGGTGTTTCCAAAATAATCAGATTTTCTAAATTACATAAATTATGAGGTATTAAC
>JAUVKE010000309.1 GCA_030592105.1 Desulfobacteraceae bacterium | reverse complement strand
TAGATTTTAAAGAGCAAAAGGAGCTGTAATAGTGGACTATTTCAAGGTTTTTGCTCTTTAAAATCTGCCGAAAATGACCTGAAGATGAGATGCCAAAATGTAAAGTTATTTTTGCGCGAGCCCTAACCAAATCGCATAAATCGGACTATCCACGGCCAAAGGAAGATGAACGCCCAACGTTGAATGTCGAATTTAAGGATGTCGCTTCGCTTCTCAAATAATTTAAATAAAACCAAATGATATTTCAACGGACAATCCACGAAAAGTCAAAGTCGGTTACACATTTCGCCTGTCCCCGGTTACATTGAATGAAAGGGATCACTTTTCCAAATTCAGATTTCAGGTTTCAAGCCGTGAACGGCTGCAAATATTTTTTGTTGACCTTGAGTTAGATAATTTACCAATCTTCAAATTCACATTGGAATAATTTGAGCGCTCAGCCCTGCGAATCCGCTGGGCTGAGCGCTCAACTTGGCAGGGTACAAACGAAAACTGTCTTTTCGGAGTCTCGCAGGCTCGTTTACCTGCCAATCTCTGCTCCAGATAAAAAATTTAATCCTCAAAACAGCAATGTATTCCTGCGGTTAACATTTTGATTTTCCCTGACCTTGACAAAAAACCTGGTTTTCGTCCAGACCGTAGTTAATAGGGTATCAGCCCTACCAACTATATGTTGTGGTTTTGGTATTAACCCGGCGATTAAATAGACATGGTCCGGCATCTAAAAATGTCGACAGATGAAATTATGGCTCTTGCACGATGAAAATTCATCCTAATATTTTTTTAACTGGAAAAGCTTTTGATTCTGGGTGGCAATTATATGGTAAAACTTGTCTTGAGGAATATAAATATAGGGGACATCTTCTTTTCGGCGGTAAAGAAAATGTGACAGAGTCATCCTGTTCACCGCTCTGTGGCCGATAATCATAATGTTATCGGAATTACCGCTGAGATAAAGCGCTTTCTTGATCCCCCTGTCTATCCTCTTTTTCATGGAAACATACCCCTCTCCATTGGGGTAGATATAGTTGTATTTGTCCTTTTTCCTTGCCGAATAAACATGGGGCATTTTTTGGCGTATCTCCTCGTAGCTCATCGCCTCACACTCCCCGCTGTCAATCTCATCAAATTCTTCAAGCGGGATTATTGAGCTGTTTTTTTGCAGGCGCTGTATAGGTTCAGCCGTCTGTATCGTCCGTTTTTTCTTGCTGGTAAAAATAATCGGCACCTTTTTTTTCTTAAAATATCCGCCCAGCGCGTTCGCCTGTTCCCAGCCGGTTTCAGTTAAGCCGGAATCCCCTCCGATCCTGTCTTCCAGGTTAAAATAAGTCTCGCCATGCCTGATAAGAAAAAGATTTTTGACGATATCCGTTACTAAAAAATCTCTGATTCGATCATAGTATGGGATATCATCTTTGATTTCTTCTTTCAGTATCCGGTTGTTCAAAGAATCAAGTTTGATATAATTTCTTTCATTTTCAAGGGGAGTGTATATGTTCTTGTAATATTGAATCCTTTGCTTAAAGCTCTTAATTGCCGTTTCCCTGTCAAAATAACGGAATTCAGGGAGGATAATTTTTCTGAGAACGCTCGCCTCCAGAATTGCTTTATTATTATTGATGCATTCAATAAAGAGAACGGGGAAATCTTTAAGCAGGCCGATAATCGTTCCTCTCCTTTTAAGACTCGCGTTGGTGGCATCCAGGATGGCTACCTCACCTTTGTTGCCAAGGTAAACTTTAGCCCGTCTGATGTTTGTAAGAGCTATCTTTTCCCTCAGGGCAACGCCCTCTTTGTTTATCGGGTCATAAAATTCTGAGGAGGTGGTATCATTTTGCGAAAGTTTTCTCCTCAGTTCCCCATTATTAAAGATCTTTGTCCTGACAGAGTCCATTCTAAGGGATTCTTTCAGTTCGCTCGCTATTGTCGACTTTCCCCTGGCAGGCAGCCCCACCATAACAATGTATAGTTTTTTATTATCCATGGAATCGAGTTAACCCTTTGACATAAAAAATTCAATATAATAAAAATAAATATACGATAAAATCACAAAAGTTCATCATCCAGCCTGGTCGGTCATTTCTTTACACATTCATTATATTTTTAAAAGGTTTTTTTCACACCATGATATCAATAAATTCATTTTTAATTATTTACCTTGCTGTTTTCACGGCAAGTGCAATTCTGGATCTTACGATCGAGGGAATTAATACGAAATATCTCAAAAAACATGGAGACAAGGTTCCTCCGCCCTTCAAAGGAATTATTGATAAGGAAGAATTAAAAAAAATCAATCAATATACCCTTGATAATAATCGGTTTTCCATTATTGAGACATGCACCGGCAAGATCGTCTTTCTTTTTATCATCCTTTCGGGCATTCTCCCCTGCCTTGCCGGTGCCTTGACAGGGATTAGTTTTATTCCGGCCGGGCTCCTCTTTTTTGCCGTTCCGGTAATCCTGTCAGCCCTGGCAAGTCTTCCGTTTGGTTATTATCACAGTTTTATAATCGAAGAAAAATATGGGTTTAATACCCAAACTGTAAAAATCTGGATAACAGATCTGGTAAAGTCATTATTGCTGACATGCATTTTGGGAGGGATATTACTTTCTTCCCTGTTAATAATGGTCAGGAATACAGGCCAGTTCTGGTGGCTCTGGATCTGGGGTATTTTTCTGCTGTTTCAGTTACTCATGACAATCCTTTACCCAACGGTCATCGCCCCGCTTTTTAACAAGTTTACGCCGCTTAAAGATCCTGATCTCGCTGCAAAAATTGAGGAACTGGCGGAAAAAGAGGGGCTGAATATCAGTGGAATCTTTCAGATGGACGCGAGCAAGAGAAGTAAACACACAAACGCCTATTTTTCAGGCCTGGGAAAAACAAAAAGGATCGTGTTATACGATTCCCTGATCCAATCCCACGACCTGGAAGAAATTGTGGCGGTTTTGGCCCATGAAATCGGACATTTCAAAAAACACCACATAAAAAAACAACTCCTAATCACCAGCTTGAGCTCTCTGGCATTTTTTTTCCTGCTCTCAAAAATGATTGCCTGGGAAGGGCTGTTTCATGGTTTCGGGTTTTCTGTTATGCCGGCCTATGCGGGACTTTTTTTTAGCGGGTGTTTTTCTTGAGCCTGCCGGCTTTTTCCTTGCCCCAATCGGCATGGCTGTTTCCAGGAAATTTGAACGCGAAGCCGATCTTTACTGCATCAGGATAATAAAAGATCGTAAACCATTTATAAGCGCTTTAAAAAAAATGGCAAAGGAAAACCTTGCAAATCTCAATCCGCATCCCTTATATGTCCTGTTTCACTATTCCCATCCTCCTTTGCTGGAAAGGATCAAGCTTCTTGAAAATTAAGAGATTCGGATACAGGCATGTTCTTGAATCCGTCATTTCCGCGAGAAAATCTCCTGCCTTTCTATAAGAATCGAGTTTGGCGCTGCCGGTAACAATTATAGCCGGCAGGACTCCTTCTGTATCGTATATGCCTTTAAGCCATGATTTCCAGTTTTTTAATTTGTGAAGCTCATTAAAAATAATAAGGTCTTTTGAACGATCCCATAATTTTTCAATTAAGCTCAGGCGAGCTTCTGAACTGTCATAGTTAGTGTCCATCCATAAATAGGGATTTTTGTTCAAGATCAAGGCACGCGAAAAAAATAACCACAGGC
>JAUVKE010000543.1 GCA_030592105.1 Desulfobacteraceae bacterium | reverse complement strand
CCTTCACCAAGATATATTATATGTTCCTGGGGTATAACAGGCCCGATAAATTCATGGTACCTGTATATTCCTTTCATGGCAGGAAGAGTGAGCATTTTACGATAATCGAAAATGCGGCGCCAGGTTTCTCCTGATATCTGTTTCAGATCTTCAAAGTTTTTATCATAAAGCAGAAGAATGCTGCCACAGTCAGGGCAGGTATATAATAGTTTTTTAATGCCAAAGGTATGATTACAGGCAAGACATCTATAAAATAATTCCCCATTATGGGTTGGGATTATATAGTCTCTGATTTCTTCAGGAAAATCATTAATCTTCACGGCTTATTTTTTCCTTTTTCCCCATGTATGGTCTAAGAATTTCCGGTATTATCACAGAACCGTCCGCCTGTTGAAAGTTTTCCATAATAGATGCAACTGTACGTCCTACAGCAAGACCGGAACCATTCAATGTATGAACAAACTCCGTCCCTTTTTTCCCTTTGCGTTTAAATCTGATGTTTGCACGTCTTGCCTGAAAGTTCTCAAAATTACTGCATGATGATATTTCCCGGTAAACATTTTGAGAAGGCATCCATACTTCTATATCATAGGTTTTTGCAGCAGAAAAGCCAAGGTCACCCGTACAAAGCTCAATAACCTGATACGGTATTTTTAAAAGCTTTAAGATTGTTTCGGCGTTTTTAAGAAGTTTTTCCAATTCATCATATGATGTTTCAGGTCTGGTAAATTTAACCAGTTCCACTTTATTGAACTGGTGCTGCCGAATTAATCCCCTGGTGTCTTTTCCATAAGAACCGGCTTCTGAACGAAAACAGGGGGTATGCGCTGTATAAAGAATCGGCAGCATATTTTCATCAAGAATTTCATTATGATGAATGTTTGTGACTGGAACCTCTGCTGTGGGGATCAGATAATAATCCAAGCCTTCTATTTTAAAAAGATCCTCCTCAAATTTAGGAAGCTGACCTGTATTTGTCATACTGTTACTGTTAACAATAAAGGGTGGTAACACTTCCTTATATCCATGCTCTGTTGTATGAATATCAAGCATAAAATTTATCAAAGCTCTTTCTAATCGTGCACCTGCTGCAAAGTACAAAGGAAATCTGGCTCCGGTTATCCTGGATGCTCTGTTAAAATCGAGTATTCCAAGATTTTCACCAATTGTCCAGTGGGGGAGAGGTTTAAAATCGAAAACAGGCGTTTCGCCAATTTTATATTTAACAGCATTATCTAAACTGTTTTTTCCCAAAGGGACAGAAAAATGGGGAATATTAGGTATGCCCATGAGCATTTGCTGAATCTGGCTTTCATTTGCCGAAAAAATATTATCACTCTCTTTTATCTTTTCAGACACTTTGCGCATTTCATCAACAAGAGCACCGGCATCTTCACCCTTTTTTTTTATTTCAGCAATCTTTTGTGAGGTCACATTCCTCAAATGCCGCAGCTCTTCAATATCCAGCAAAAGTTTTTTTCTTTTGTTATTGCATGTTTCAAT
>JAUVKE010000237.1 GCA_030592105.1 Desulfobacteraceae bacterium | reverse complement strand
TGGACAATTCCTCAAAATTATCAGAGTGTGCGTGAATGTTTAAAAGAGCTGCATGTTGCCCCGTATGAGGATCTGGGAAAGATAAATATTAAAGATGTTTTGCAAGCTTATGTTTACTGGATAGCAACTGCAATATTTTTGATGCTTATGATGGCTGTATCCATAATTATAATTTTTAGATTGAACCGAAAAATTAAAACTTCTCATATTAAACTGGAATTAGAGCTTGATGAACGAAAAAAGCTGGAAGAGTTAAAAAAAGAAAATGAATTTAAATTTCAAGCTTTTTATGACAAGTCATTTCAATTAATGGGCATGATAGCTCCCGACGGGAGACTGCTGAGTGCCAACAAACCGGCACTGGAAAAGGCAGACCTTGAAAAATCTGATGTTATTGGAAAATTATACTGGGATGAGTTCTGGTTTTCACATTCTGATGAACTGCAAGAAAAAATACATGATAGTGTAATAAAAGCAGCATCAGGGGAATTTGTTCGATTTGAGATTAAAATGCTCAATAAAAACAATTTATTAGAGGATCTGGATTATTCCATTAAGCCTGTTAAGGATGAATCAGGAAAGGTGATTATATTGATCACCGAGGGTCACGATATAACCAACTTGAAAAAACTGGAAAGCGAATTAAGAGACGCAAAGGAGAGGGCTGAGGTGGCAACCAATGCAAAAAATGAATTTTTGGCCAATATGAGCCATGAAGTCCGTACTCCGATGAATGGAATTGTTGCAGCAGCCGAGCTTTTATTAAATGAAGTGATCTCTGATAAGGCTAAAGACTATCTGCGTATCATAAATACTTCAGCCTACTCTCTTCTTGAAATTATTAACGATATCCTGGATGTATCAAAGATAGAAGCAGGAAAGCTTGATCTGGAAATACGTGATTTTAAAATTGAAGATGTTTTCGACAAGCTCATAAATATGTTTTTTCCCAGGACGTCGGAAAAATTTATTGAATTACTTGTAGATGTTGATCCTGAAATTTCCAGCGCGCTTAGAGGTGATGAGCTGCGTCTGTATCAAATTCTTGTTAATCTGATAAGCAATGCTGTTAAATTTACAGAAAAATATGGTATAGTTATTCTAGGTGCAAAAGAGCTTGATAAGAAATCAGCAGACGCAGGCCAGGTGAAACTCCAGTTTTTTGTTAAAGATACAGGTATAGGAATTGCGCCGGAAAATATTGAAAAGATTTTTGAGCCTTTTAGCCAGGCCGATGCATCAACAACACGAAATTACGGTGGAACAGGACTGGGGCTTTGCATTTGCAAACAGCTTGTGACGCTGCTGGGAGGTGAAATTTGGGTGGAAAGCGAACCAGGGAAAGGGAGTACTTTTAATTTTACAGCAGTTTTTCAAAGGCAGCCGGGGAAAGTAGAGCAGGAACTTATACCTCCCTATGATCTTCAGGGTTTAAACGTTTTAGTGGTTGATGATTGTAAAGACAGCCGAAGTATAATGAAAAAAATGCTTGAGGCATTTGGCTTTAACGTAAAATCCATGTCTTCGGCTGAAGCTTCGCTGCAAAGGTTAAGAGAAGATGAAACCAGAGAAAACCCGATAGATCTTGTTATGATAGACTGGCTTATGCCTGGTATGGACGGCATGGAAGCCTCCAGTATCATAAGGAATGATTTAAAGCTCGATGTCTCCATAATTATGATGACGGCTTTTGGGAGTGAAACCCAGGTACGTTATGCAGAAAAGGTGGGCATAAACGGTTTTTTAACCAAGCCGATATGCCAGTCGACCCTTTTTGATACAATCATGGATGCCTTTGGGAAAAAAAAGATTAAAATTCCGGCGCTGAGAAAGCATATTACAACCATGACTTCTATTTATAAGAAGCGACTAAGGGGGTTCAGAGTGCTTGTGGCTGAAGATAATATTACCAATCAGGAGATTGCTCTGGCAATTCTGGAAGGAGCCGGGCTTATTGCAAAGATAGCCAATAATGGAAAAGAAGCTGTGGCAGCCTTGCGCAGGTCTCAATTTGATGCCCTGCTTATGGATATACAGATGCCGGTTATGGACGGGTATGAAGCTACCAGGGAGATAAGAAAGGACGATAGATTTAAAAATTTTCCGATAATTGCCATGACAGCTCATGCCATGAAGGGAGATGAAGAAAAATGTATGAAAGCCGGCATGAACGGCTATATCGCCAAACCTATTAATCAGAATATGTTGTTCAATGCCTTGTGGAGAGTGCTTAAAAACAGAGAGAACTTTGATGTCGTCAGTAAAAAACAATCTGATTCAGATGGAGCGGAAAGAAAAGCATTGGACAGAGTATCTGATAAAAATATTTTAGAAGCAGGGCAGGGGATACTTCCGCCAGGCCTTCCTGGAATTAACATCAACAAGGCACTTGACGAACTAAAATTAGACGCTGTTACTTTTAAACATATTCTTGTTGGATTTTTAAAAAATAATCGTAATACAGTGGAAAAAGTAAAAGATGCGTTTAAGGGAAAGGAACCGGATAGACTCTTACGTTTGGCTCATAATGTTAAAGGAAGTTCTGCTAATATAGGAGCCATGGAGCTATCTGAAGCAGCTAAAATGCTGGAGGATGCAAGCAGGGATGAAAAACCGGAAAAGATTATATCTGAATTAATAGACAGGTTTGAAGCAGCTTTAAATCAGGTTTTGGAATCTCTGAAAATCCTTGATGAAAATTCTGAAATTGTCTCTTTTAAAGAAAGAGATGTGGATACTGCGGAGCTTAAGCCGATTTTAGTAAAGCTTGGTAATACGCTCAGGTCTGCTGATCCTGAAAAAATAAATGAACAGATAAAAGCTGTTAAAAATCAGCTTTACACTCCCGATGTTATTGCCCTTGAAAATCATATAAATAATTATGATTATGATGAGGCTTTGGAACTGCTTGATAAGCTAATATAGTTTAGCCCAATTTACAGGCTGCAAGGTACTACTATGCAAACAGACAAATCTCTGGTTTTGATTGTTGATGATAATTCAACAAATATAGATCTACTGGTAAACTCTTTAAAGGCTGATTACAGGCTCGGCATAGCCAAAAGTGGCTTTAAAGCTATTGATTATGCATTAAAAAATCTGCCTGATCTGATTCTTTTGGATGTAATGATGCCTGAGATGAATGGGTATGAGGTATGTAAACGCTTAAAAGCCAATACCAGTACAAAAAATATTCCGGTTATTTTTATCACAGCTCTCTCAAAAACAGACCACAAAACCAAAGGGTTTGAAGTTGGAGGAATGGATTATATAACAAAACCTTTTCATGCAGATGAAGTTAAAGCGAGGGTGAAAACACATATTTCTTTAAAAAAAATGAGTGAAACATTAAAAAACCAGAATATAATTCTTGAAAAAAGAGTAAAGGAGAAAACAGCTCAGATTCAGCATATGCTTTTTGCTACCATCCAAACCATGGCTGTAATGGTTGATGTCAGAGATCCGTATACTGCAGGTCATCAACGCCGCGTGGCTAAACTTGCATGTGCAATAGCCGAAAAGTTGTCTCTTTCAGAATCTATGATATCTACGATTCAAATTGCAGGAGTTCTCCATGATATAGGGAAAATACGCATACCAACATCTATACTCAACAGACCAGGGAAACTGCTTGATGTTGAATTTCAAATGATTAAAATTCATCCACAGGTCGGCTATGATATTTTGAAAAATATTCCTTCTCCCTGGCCCTTTGCAAAAGTAGTATTGCAGCATCACGAACATTTTGATGGTTCAGGTTATCCAGCTGGCTTAAAAGGTGATGAAATTATGCTGGAAGCAAAGATACTGACCGTTGCAGATGTGGCTGAAGCAACCATTTCTTACAGGCCATACAGGCCAGCGTTTGATATAGATTACAGCCTTGAAGAGCTTTTAAGACATAAAGATCAGTTATATTACGGAAAAGCAGTTGATGCCTGTATAGAACTTTTTAAAAAGGATAATTTCACGCTTGAGGAAAAAAAGGGTCAAGTCTACTTTTGATCCTTATCAATATTGATCCGCTTTTTACATGTATGGTTTTAGTTTTTCGGTTATATTTTTAAGCCTCGAAACTCTTTTTTGATAAGACAAACTCAATGTTTAACTCTTCTCTTTTATCATCAAGGGTCAAATAAAGATTGACCCCTTTTTTTAAAAGCTAATCGCTCTAATGCTTATAATCGATTGATTCAAGGAGCTTTTTGAAATGAAACAATTTATTAAAGATCAAATGGGAACCTCTCATCATTTTACACAAACACCCCGCAGAATTATTTCGCTGGTTCCCTCACAAACGGAATTGCTGTTTGATTTAGGTCTGGACAAAGAAATTATCGGAATTACAAATTTCTGTATCCATCCAAAAGAAAAATGCGATTTAAAGGCCAGGATCGGCGGGCCAAAATCGGTTGATT
>JAUVKE010000433.1 GCA_030592105.1 Desulfobacteraceae bacterium | reverse complement strand
GGGCCTCGTGGCATCTTCTCCATACCTATGGCAATCGCAATATCACAAATTTCAGCAGCCACCATTAAATATGCAAGTCTGAAGGCCGAACTTCCGCTTGAGCAGGCATTTTCAACATTAACTATGGGAATGCCGGAGAGTCCGACCTCCTTTATTAATTGATGACCTGACCCGGTGCCCTGATACACGCTTCCACAAAATGCCGCCTGAATTTCATTCCAGTCCATTTCAGCATCTTCTAAAGCATTCAGCAGTGCTTCGCTTCCGAAGTCATAGTACTCCTTATCATAAACTTTCCATGGAATAATTCCCATGCCAGCTACGCAAACTTCTCTCATTTCATTTAGATTTTTCATTTTATAATCCTCTCAGGAGCTCTATGCAACAGGTTTAAATTTAAATGTTGATATCTCATTTCCATCTTTATCATCCCACAGTTTTTCTATCACAAGCTCTACGTTCATGCCCGCTTTTAATGAATCATAATCATCAGATGAGATAATAGATTTAATCCTGATGCCGTCTTCAAGATCAATACATCCGTAAGAATAAGGCACTTCTCCGTGATAAAATCCACCAGCAGGCTGCTGCATTACAACGCTGAAAGTTGCTATTTTTCCTTTGCGGCTGAGCAGAGTATCTTTCAGGGTACGTTCATGACAATAAGTGCACCAGTTTTTATCTTTTTTAGGGAAAAATAGTTCTCCGCATGAAGAACATTTGCTTCCGACTAATTGAATCTCTTTATTTCCACCAGCAGGTTTTGTCCAAAATCCGCTATCCAGTGGAGTCATTTTTTCAGTTGTCATAATAAAAATCTCCGTTATGTACGTCTGTTTCGTATCTGAATTAGAATTTGCAAATGATGTTTTGACTAAAAAAAACTACCTTATTGCAGAAATTTTCAGCAGGTCTCTTCCTAATATCAATTTCTGAACCTGTGTTGTTCCTTCTGCCATTGTAAGATGTCTTATGTCTCTGTAGTATCTTTCTACAGGATATTCTTCGGTATAACCGTATCCGCCATGAACCTGGATAGCGTTTGAAGTCACTTCCAGTGCAGCTTCTGTGGCAAAAAGTTTTGAATAGGACGCCTCTCTCTGGCATGGTTCATCCGCATCAAGCAAAGTTGCAACACGATATCCCAAAAGCCTTGCTGTATCCACTTTTAATGCCATGTCTACAATTAATTCCTGAACCAGCTGAAAGCCTCCTATAGGTTTTCCAAACTGTTTACGTGATTTGGCGTATCGTATGGATGCTTCCAAAGCTGCCTGGGCAACACCTACAACGCCAAATGTAACAGTAACTCTGCCTACATTGAGTCCGCTAAGTGCGATTTTAAGGCCTTCCCCTTCTTCACCAAGACGATTTTCAACAGGGACTCTGCTATCTGTAAAGACAATTTCAGAAAGAGGGCAGCAGCGGTTCCCCATTTTTTTGATATCACTTGTCTTATATTCAGTTTCTCCTTTTTTTACGAGAAAAGCTGTAATCCCCTTACCTTTTTTGACAGGATCCACAGTTGCATATACGCATGTTACATCAGCGATGCTTCCGCCTGTAATTAAGGTTTTTGTTCCATTCAGGATATAATGATCTCCATCCAGTACAGCTTCTGTTTCAACGCCGCTGGCATCAGAACCGACATTCGGTTCAGTCAGACCAAAACATGCGATTTCATCCATACTCATAAGGTTTGGAAGAAACTTTTCCTGCTGTTCCTTTGTTCCCATTCTTGCTATAAGTTTTGTTGCCAGACCGCTTGATGTTACCATGGAACGGAGGGATGGCCACGATTTGGCAAGTTCTTCCACCATAATACAATATTCAATAAAGCTTGCGCCCAGTCCACCCACATCTTCAGGAACCAGTGCTGCGGCATATTCAAATGTATCCAGTTTTTTAAAGATTTTTTTAGTAAAAAATTTTCCTTCAGCCTCATATTCCTCAGCTAAAGGGGCTATTTCCTTTTTAAGAAAATCTTTTAATGAATCTTTTAAGATTCTTTCTTTTTGACTCAGTTTAAAATCCATCTGTTTTACTCCTTAAAATATGACATTTCGATCTATATTATTTAAAAAACGCTATATAGCCCCATCTTTTTTTAATGATTCGATCTCATCAGCTGTTAATCCCAGTTCAATATATATTTCTTTATTATCTTTTCCTGTACAGGGTTGTTTAATTTCATTCTGATTATCAACAATTAATTCATTTACAGGAAAACGTCTGTATCTGTTTTTTGAGAAAAATTTTCTATCTATGAACTGGGGATTATCCATCCAGTTATCAAAATCGCACACAGGTGCAACAGGTACGTCGGCTTTGATCATAACATCCAGCCAATACTTAGCATCTTTTTCTTTGATAGCGGCTTTTATTGCAGGAACTATTCTCTTTCTTTCAAAATTTCTTTTTGACCAGCTATTTAG
>JAUVKE010000353.1 GCA_030592105.1 Desulfobacteraceae bacterium | reverse complement strand
TCAAAATTCAGCTTTGTCTTTTCCCGGATCTCGTCGGCTTCTTTACCTGTAATATCATGGGCTGTGAGCCATTTTTCAATTAATGCCCCTCCAGGACTCCACATGTCAAATACTTCCCTGTCATAAACCCACGCCTTGATTTTTACACCTTCTTGTTTTAATATTTTCCAAACATCCTCTTTTTCCCGGTCATCACAAAATACACACATAACGCATTCGTTTATCCCAAAAATCTCTTCAGGTGATCTGGAATATTTTATCCCTTGAATAGTACGATCTTCCACATAGCTGTCCAGAGATTTAGCCAAAGCATCAAGGGCTTCTCTTTTATCGAGAATCACCCATTTGCCCCAGTACTCCTGGTATTCCTCTTTGGAAAGGAGTTTTCCCTTATAAGCTATGGGAAATTTCCAGTTACGGGGAATAACATATATCCAGTAGAAAAAAGATTTATTAACGATCATTTACTTCCCTATATCAACTTTGATTCCTGAAACTGATTCCAAAATATCTTGCAGCTCTTTGAGCCTTGCCTCTTTGGGCGGTTCCAGATCTTCGAATTGATAAATTCTTCCGATTGATTTAAATTTAGGTGCTGCAAATTTATGATATGGGAGAAGAGAAATTTTAGCAGGAAGGGGAGTAAGGGTTGAGACAAATTTACCCAGAGCTTTTATGTCATCGTCTGAATCATTAAAGCCCGGCACAACAATTCTTCGTATCCATACCGTACATTTTTCCACAGCCTTTTCAAGATTTTCCAGTATGATCTTGTTATCCATTCCTGTGGCTTCTTTATGTTTGGCACCATCCATGTGCTTTATATCGTACAGCAGAAGGTTTGTATATTCCAGGAGGCTGTTTAATATTTTCCATGGGCCTGCTCCTGTGGTATCAAGAGCTGTATTAAGCCCTTTTTTTCTGGCATATTTTAAAAGATCAAGGGTGAATTCCCATTGGGCCAGGGGTTCTCCCCCCGAAATCGTCATTCCTCCCTTGCTCCTTCTGTAAAATTTCATATCTTTTAAAACTTCAGTCATAACCTGCTGTACATCTTTCTCTTCGCCGCTTGCAATCAAAGCTTTTGCAGGACAGACCCCTGCACATTTTAAACATGAAGTGCATTTTTGCCAGTCAAGTTTACGGAGCATTTCTTTTTTTATTTTTACTTTTTGAGCTGCATTGGATGCCTGGGTGGAATTCGAATCTGCAGCAGGCATTTCAGAAGACTGGCACCCCCCCCCATCAAGTTTATAGATTGTCTCTTCAGAAGGGGCGTTTACAAAGCTGATGGCATCTTCAGGACAAATATCTTTACATTTTCCGCAGCCTATACATAAAATATCTCTGGTCATGATTTCCGGCATAAGATTTTGAGATTCCGGATTGGCGCACCACCCGCAAGTTAAAGGGCAGCCTTTTAGAAAAACCGTGGTTCTCATTCCAGGTCCGTCTTGAACCGCCCACCGCTGTATATTGAAAACAATCCCTGTGCCGGAGTATTCGTTATTTTTATTCATACCATATTTCTTAAATTGATCAGTTGTTTAATTATCAAAAAAATCGGGGCTGGTTTTAATATCGGCCTTTTTGGGAGATAAGACCAGGCTCCATATTATGAATATAGATTGTCAGATAATAACCTTATTTCAAAACTTGGCACAAGGCCAAAGGGAGGAAGGCGTATTATAATGCGCAGGCTACCAATAACTCAGTGAAATTATTTATGTGACGATCTATATATAGAAAAATTTCCCCATTCCAGGAACAAAGCCCTGGAAATGGGGGGGGAGGAAAGCCGGAGGTCTATACCTCGAAACCACAAATCTCCGGAGAATAACTCTTTCTACACAAAAGCCTGCTCTGTTCTTACTATAATACTCTCCTGGGTTTCCGGCGCAAGATCCACGAAATAAGCGCTGTAACCGGCTATTCTAACTTGAAGGTCAGGATATTCATCAGGAGTCTGCTGCGCTTTTTTCAACATTTCACTATCCACAACATTAAACTGAATATGTGGAACAGTCATTGTGGAATACCACTCCCGCAAATAATCATTAAAAATAAATTTGTCGTCACCTTCAAGGAACTGGGGCATAAATCTTTGATTAAAGAGTTCAGTATGCATAAATGGGAGCTTGCTCACTGAATTCAAAACTGCTGTGGGGCCAGCTGAATCGGCTCCCGGTGAAGGAGAACGGCTTCCATCAGCCATGGGAGATGATGCGAATCTTCCGTCTGGACTTGCTCCAAGGCCAAAACCAAAGACCTGATAAGCCATAACCGAACTTCCATCAAAATCCCATGGTGTTCCCCATTCATCTTTAATTGATTTGGCTGTTTCCATTATTTTTGTTCTTGATTTAAGTGCCCATTTATCTGCAAAATCATCATCATTTCCATATTTAGGGGCATTTAAAAAGTCCTGGCGCATCTCTTCCATACCTTCCCAGTTTGTCTGAAGAGCAGAAAGGAGTTGATCCATTGTATATTTTTTTTCAGTAAATACCAGTTTATCTATTGCGGCCAGGCTGTCTGACAGATTCACATAGCCCAGGGAAACCAGATTCGGCCATGTATCGAATTCGCTCCATGCCACATATAGATCCTTCCCCTGTTCAAGGGTATCCTCCATCAGAAAAGAGTCGATGGGCCTGGGAGCTGTCTCCATTAAAACATTATGCCCGATATTATGGGAAATATTTGCCATTTTCAAAAAAAACAAAAGGTGCTTGCAATGGCTCTCAAGGAGTTCCTCTGCTGAATTCATTAATCTGGGATCTTTGGTCAGAGGTCTTTTTATCTTTGAATTTCCAACACTGATTCCACTGCCGAAAGCATCGTTTCCCTGAAAAAGAGCATGCTCAAGTACCTTTGGCTGCGCAATAACACCGATATCCGCCATAAAAGAGGAGTTTAAAGGTTTTCCCGTACAATTCATGGCAACACAGACAGCTGCCTGTGTTCTTTTGGCATCATAGGGAGAATACCCGCGCATCAATGCCCATTTTTCCATGAGTTCTTCATTAAAGAGAGATGGATGCCCTGTCCCGGCCCGAATGGTCCCAGTTATCCGTGTTACTATGTCGTCTGAAATATTTCTGTGAAAACGGACCATCAAGGGGGGCTGATT
>JAUVKE010000004.1 GCA_030592105.1 Desulfobacteraceae bacterium | reverse complement strand
CCCAATTTTTTAATCGTGTTGTTTCAATTTGGACTGATTATTTCTGTTTTTGGGTTGCGGGCATAGCCCGCCTTGGCATATTTAGTGCCTTAGTTTATATCCGCTTTTAAGCATACCTATACAAAGAGCGCTGACAAACAGAAAAAAAATACTTCCAATCATAAGACTAAAATATGGTGATATTTCGGAAATCCCAAGAAAGCCGAATCTGAATCCATCAATCAGATAAAAAAAAGGATTAAAATAAGAAACTTTACTCCAAAAAGGGGGTAAGGATTCAATTGAAAAGAATACTCCGCTTAAAAATGATAATGGAAGGATTACAAAATTCTGAAAAGCAGAGATGTGATCCCATTTATCTGCCCATATGGATGCAATCAGGCCCAAGGAGCCAAGGATGCCGCTTCCTAAAACAGCAAAACCTGTTATCATCATAAGATTGTAAACAGATGAGATTGTAAAGATCCAGGTAACAATCCAGACCCCTATTCCCACAAATATACCCCTTACAATCGAAGCTAAAACATATGCCAGATAAAACTCCATACTCGACACTGGAGAAAGAAGAATAAATATTATGCTCCCGTTCTGCTTGGCCTGAAAAAGACTGGAGGAGCTGTTGGCAAAAGCATTCTGCAAAACCGCCATCATAATCAGTCCGGGTATTAAAAATTCAGAATATCCAACCCCTTTATAAACTTCAATATTGTCTGAAAGTACAGAAGCAAAAACCAGAAGATACAAAAATACAGTTACAACCGGAGCAAGAATGGTTTGGATCCACACTTTTAAAAAACGCCATACCTCTTTGGCAAACAGCGTAAAAAATCCCCTGTTATTCATCGGAATGTTCCCCTGTTAATGCCCGAAAAACCTCTTCAAGACCGGGCTCATCTGTCTGCATATCAACAATATAGGTTCCAGCCGAGATTAAAGCTTCCAGCGCATCACCGATCCTCTCCTTTTCCCGATGCAGTTTTAAGGTAAGCTGTTTTTCTTTACATGAAACAACAAGCTTTTTAACAGATTCGGGCAAAGCTTCTATCCTGGTGGAGACATCTTCACTGAATTTAATAGTAAAAAACCTGTATGGATACCTTTTTAACAAATCCTTTGTAGTATCCATGGCCACCAGACGGCCTTTATCCAGAATTGCAATTTTCTGACAAAGAGCCTCTGCCTCTTCTATATAGTGGGTTGTTAAAAGTATGGTATGCCCCTCCCCATGTAATTTTCGGGTTAAATCCCACAAAACCTGACGCAGTTCCACATCAACCCCTGCTGTGGGTTCATCAAGAACAATTACCCGGGGTTTATGCACCAGGGCCTGGGCAATGAGGACTCTTCTTTTCATACCCCCGGAAAGCCGCTGGAGATTTTCTCCGCTTTTTTCAGTGAGCCTGAGGCTTTCGATTAATTGATCAATCCATGGATAATTCTCAGAACCGTATCCGAAATATCCGGACTGGAGCCGGAGCATCTCACGCACAGTAAAAAAAGAATCATAAACAAGTTCCTGGGGGACAATACCCACAGACATTCTTGCCTTGCGCCACATGGTGGAGACATTATAACCCATTATTTCAATTGCACCGCTGGTGGGAATAACCAGGCCCGCCATAATATTTATTAAAGTCGATTTTCCGGCCCCGTTGGGGCCTAAAAGACCAAAATAGGAATTTTTCTCTATGGAAAAATTTATATCCCGCAATGCATGCAGATTACCGTATTTTTTATTTATTTTAGATATTTTAACTGCTGGAGACATGATATACTGCTTTTTTTCAGATTTTAATCAGGATGCAGGTCTCCCCCATGAACAGAGCCACACCTGAAAAACAATAAATTTTGAATTCATTGAAAAATTACAAATATTATATTATATACCAATCTTATAATTTTCATAGTAAAAAATAAATTATTAAAAAACTTCATTCCATCATCCATTGAATAAAGGGTGCGTTAAAAAATAATGCCAAATCGAGATATTACACTTTCAATAATAAGTCATGGCCAGGCCGAAGAGTTAAACAGGCTGTTGAAAGACCTTGAAAGTTTAGATTGTTCAGATCGTTTTCAGGTTATTGCAACATTTAATATTCCTGAAAAGATGACCGATTTAAAATGGGATTTTACTTTTCCTCTTAAAGTTATAAAAAACAACAGCCCCAAAGGATTCGGAGCAAATCATAATGCTGCTTTTTCCCTTAGTCCTGTTAAAGAGGAGTCTTTTTTTATTGTGCTTAATCCTGATGTCTCCATTAAACAGGACATTTTTTTATATTTGGCTAAAAAATTGAAATCAGATAAAAAAACAGGGGTGGCAGCTCCGTTAGTCAGAAACGTAAATGGAACAACAGAAGACAGCATAAGGAAATTACCCACTCCAAAAAGAATTTTTTTGAAACTGTTGGGGAACCAGGGAAAATGGGAAGCCCCTGCTATGGATGGAGAATCGTTTCAGCCTGACTGGATCGCAGGGATGTTTATGGCCTTTAGGAGTGATGTTTTCAAGGAAATAGGCGGGTTTAATGAAAACTACTTTTTATATTATGAAGATGTGGAACTCTGCTGCCGGATCTGGCTTAATAATATGGAGGTATCTGTATATCCATCGATTTGTATTATCCATGATGCTCAGAGAAAAAGCAGAAAAAACATAAAATATTTACGCTGGCACTTAAGGAGCATGTGGAGATTTTTTGCTTCCAGCGTATACAGGGAGATAAAAAAGCATCGAAATATATATATATCATATTAACTGACCACGCTTTATAATCTCACTGCCAAATTGACCCCTTATCGCATCCACCACCTTATCTATTTTTTGCTGTTTTTCACCGATATTATTTTTTAACAGACTAAGCTGCCTGATCCCTTTTGTCAAATTGGAGACACCCAGCCCGATGAGACGTATTTCACGGTTTATCTCCAATTTATCCAGGAGACCGGAGGCCACTTTAAATATACTGATAGTACTTGCGGTGGGCTCTGCAAGAGTACGGCTCCGTGTTATCATTTTAAAATCTGCAAATTTAATTTTAATATGAACGGTACGACCAAGATACCCATGGGCTCTGAGATCGGTACCCACCCTTTCTGCATGGGCAAGAAGATATTTTAGGAATTGATCTTTCCTGGTTATATCCTTTGCAAAGGTCTCCTCTGCGCTAAAAGATTTAGGGGCAGAATGGGGAATAACAGGTGAGTTGTCTATTCCCTTTGCACGCAGGAACAGATCCTTCCCCCCTTTTCCCAACCTGTCGATCCAAAATTTTTCAGAAAATTTCAAGATATCTATTCCTGTTTTAATGCCGAAATTCTGTAATTCTCTGAGGGTTTTGGGTCCCACTCCCGGGATTTTTTCAACGGAAAGATTACGCATAAAATTTGACAAATCAGTCTTGTCAATGATTGTCAGGCCATCCGGTTTTTCAAGATCAGATGCAATTTTTGCCAGAAATTTATTTGGAGCAACACCTACGGAGCAGGTTAAGCCAAGCTCATTTTTAATATCACGTTTAATATTCATTGCCACTGTTTCAGGTGGCCCTAAGAGATTTGTTGTCCCGGAAACATCAAGATAAGCCTCATCAACTGAAGCCTGTTCCACAAGGGGGGAATGCCTCATTAAAATATTCATGATTTTTCTGGAGATCTCTTTATACCGTTTCATGCGGGCAGGTAAAAAAATCCCGTCGGGACAGAGCAATTCTGCCTTAAACACAGGCATGGCCGAATGGACGCCGCAGCTTCTGGCTTCATAGGATGCGGCAGAGACAACACCTCTGCCGGTTCTCCCCCCCACAATTACAGGTTTACCTGACAGCTCAGGTCTGTCAATGCATTCCACAGAAGCATAAAAAGCGTCCATATCAACATGGAGTATTTCTCTTTTTATAAATTTTTCGTCCATTTTCAATAATAATCTTTTTTTGTTTTTCCCGACCTTTGAAGGTTTTTTCAACAAATATTTTTTTCCCGGAAAAAGGGTCTAATTCAGTATGATACATAATAGATGAATATGTTGAAGGGGTTGGTGTAAAGATCTGAACCTGTTCGGGATTCATTTTGAGTTTTTCCGTGGTAAATTTTTTCAGTTTTCTCATATCAGCCTCTTTGCATCCTGGATGGGCAGCAATAAAATAATAAGTGAGAAACTGCTTTTTACCTGATCTTTTGGAAAAAACATCAAATTTTTCTTTAAACTCTAAAAGAGATCTTTGTTCAGGCTTTCCCATAAAGGATAACACACTATCCTCAGTATGTTCCGGCGCAATCTTGAGCTGCCCTGAAACATGGTGATTAACAATCTCTTTTATATATTGATTACCGCTTTTTTTGTCTGAAAAAACAAGATCATATCGTATTCCCGATGCTATAAAAATACGCTTTACCCCTTTGATGCTCCTTAATTTTCTTAAAAGATTAACAAGCTTTGAGTGATCAGCCTTAAGATTCCGGCATACTTCCGGATAAAGGCATCTTTTATCCAGGCAACCCCCTTTTTCCAGCTTTTTTTTACATTCAAACCCATACATGTTCGCAGTGGGACCGCCGACATCGGTAATTATCCCCTTAAAATCCGGAAGATTTGAAATAACCCTGGCCTCTTTTAATATCGATTGTTCACTTCTCCACCGGACCCTTCGCCCCTGATGTACAGCAATTGCGCAAAAATTACATTCCCCATAGCATCCCCTGTGAATAGGTATGGAAAACCTTATGGTATCAAGGGCTCTTACATCACCTGATTTTTTATAATAAGGATGGAGATCCCGTGCATACTCAAGATCATGAACCCCATCTAACTCAGGCCCTGTAAGGTAATCAGAAGGGGGATTTTGAACAAGATATCTTGAATCATGTTTCTGGCAAAGCCCCTTTGCGGTGAGAGGATCATTGTTCTGATAAAAAAGATTAAACATTTCAACAAATTTAACGGAATCGGATTTAACATCATTAAAAGAAGGGAGCTGAATATAATCATCCCTTTTTTGCTTTGATATATAACAAAGGCCGGAAAGATCATCAAAACAAGTATCCTTGTTCAACAGCTTCCCGGCAAGGGCGACGGCTGTTTTTTCTCCCATCCCATAAACAAGATAATCAGCTTTTGCATCAAAAAGAATCGATTTTCTGATTTTATCAGACCAGAAATCATAATGGGATATTCGTCTTAAGCTGGCCTCTATTCCCCCTAAAACTATGGGAACAGTATTCTTGAGATAACGCCTTATCAGATTTGTGTATTGAATAACCGCCCGATCCGGGCGCCGGTTATTTATACCTCCTGGTGTATAATCATCCTTTTTTCTTTTTTTTTTAGAAGCTGTGTAATTTGCCACAAGGGAATCGATACATCCACCGGATACACCCCAGAAAAGTTTCGGTTCCCCAAGTCTTTTAATGTCTAAATCCAAATTAATATCCGGCTGGGCAATCACCGCAGTATTAAAACCTGCTTTTTGAAGAACTTTTCCAATTACTGCAATACCGATATAGGGACTGTCAATATAACTGTCACCCGTAACCAGTATAATATCCGGCCTTTCCCATCCAAGAGTCTTCAGCTCTTTTGCCGTGGTTGGAAGAAAAAAAGACGTACAATTTTTATTAAAATCTGGTGAATTATTTTTTTTCATATTATAATTTAATCAAAAAGTGTCCCATGGGAAAGTTGCAGGAAAGGGAAGTTTCTAACCGAACAGTAGTAACCCTAACCTGAACAAGGGGAAGTAAACATATCATTTTTAAAGGAGCAGCCACAATCATTAAAGCTTAAGGGCTCGCTCAAAAATAACATTCATGGTTTTATTTGACCATACAAAATTAATCTGTTATGAATCTTATATGGGGATGTAGCTCAGCTGGGAGAGCGCGGCGTTCGCAATGCCGAGGTCAGGGGTTCGAACCCCCTCATCTCCACCAAAACTGAATCTAATATATCCATCTTATCTTTCTGTATAACCAGCATGCCCTGTCGGGCACAACAAAACATGAAAATAAAATAGCGTTTAATGGAATTTTATAAATCAGTAGAATTCCTTAATTCATAATTTATAATTCAAAATTTATCATTTTCATATAAACTATTCAGCTATCATGTAAGCTTCAGCCATGAATGGTTTTAACCCTTCCAACAAGGCCGTTTTCCAAACGAACCTTAATTCCATGGGGATGTGTGGCAGATTTTGTCAAAATATCCCGAACAATACCTGTGGTAAGTTTTCCGCTTCTCTGGTCCTGCTTTAATACAATGGAAACCTTCAGGCCGGATAAAATATCGGTTCTTTTTGTTCCGTTGGTCATTTAAAAATTCCTTTGTTTTTTTTAAATCGTAATTATTCAGATAATATGCACGGCAGCAGGTATAATCTGATTAAACCATGAAAAACTCACAGATAAGAGGCCGTAAAGAAAGAATCTGTTAAAAATATAAACTTGCGTAATAGTGTACTGGAAAATGGCGTCAATAAGTTCAGCCCTGATGGATTCTTTCTTAACGCTCTCTAATCCGTTCAAACAATTTCAAATGTTTTAATCAGATCATACCTGCTGCGTATCTTAAATCAACAGCGCTGAATAGTTACGATGAATCTATAGATGTTCAGATAATAAATTTTATACGGCCAGATGCTAGAACTGAGCTATGGTGAAATTTAAAAAGCTCTGGCTGTTTGAACGCAGCGAGTTTCTGAGGTTTTTAAATTTTATTGTAGCTCAATGGATTGCTGAAATTATTTATGTGACGGTCTATGGAACAAAAATCAAGATTTTCACAGAGGAGCTATTTTTCATCCAGCAATTCCCGTACCCATCCCTAATGCTCTTTAATGAGACGCAACAATTCATTTGCCGACATTTTGCCGCTCATATCAGCACCCCCAAGAAGGCTGTCTGCCAAATCACGTTTTTTTTGATGCAGCGCAACAATTTTTTCTTCAATGGTATTTTTTACAACCAGACGATAAACTGTTACCGGTCTTTTTTGGCCGATCCGGTGTGCACGATCAGAGGCCTGATCTTCAACCGCCGGATTCCACCATGGATCCATATGAATCACATAATCGGCTGCAGTAAGGTTTAATCCAAGGCCGCCGGCTTTGAGGCTGATTAAAAACAGATCGCTCTCTCCTGCCTGAAAAGCATCAACCCGTTTTTTACGTTCTTTCTGGGTGGTGCTCCCGTCAAAGTACTGATAGGTGATACCTTTTTTCTCAACATATTGTCTGATAATTTTTAAATGATCAACAAACTGGCTAAAGACTAAAGCCTTATGTTTGTTTAACATTAATTCCTCCAGGAGATCACCGAACAGGGTGAGTTTGGAGGATGCAAGAGTGGAATCCGGCAGAATAAGACTGGTGTTGCAACAGACCCTGCGTAATTTCATGATCTCAGCGAAAATCTGAAGATGTTTTTGCCCCGGGGGAAGATCCTTGTTTTCCAGTTTTTCAATTGCCTGACGCCGTAATGCTTCATAAACAGCCATCTCTTCAACGCTTAATTCCACGTTTAAAATGATATCTGTCCGGGGGGGGAGTTCTTCAAGAACCTGATTTTTGGTGCGACGCAGCATAAATGGCTGAATCAGTTTTTTTAACCGCTTCCTTGCGCTTCGATCCTGATACTTTTCAATGGGGATGGCAAAATTTTTGTTAAAATGTGCCAGGGAACCCAAAAAACCGGGGTTGATAAAACGGAACAGATTCCATAGCTCGGCAAGATGATTTTCAATGGGTGTACCTGTTGTAATCAGCTTGAATTCGCCTTTAAGATTCATGGCCGCCTGGGAGCGTTTGGTCGTAAAATTTTTAATAGCCTGGGCTTCATCCAGGACAATGGTTTGAAAATTTATTTTGGAAATCATTTCCGCTATATTGGTTTGTTGCAATAAGCCATAACTTATAACCAGCAAATCAAAGGCCTTTAAGCTTTCAAGAATTTTTTCCCTGTTTCCGTTTACCAAAGAAATAAAATTTAGTGTGGGCGCAAAACGTTCGGCTTCAGCTTGCCAGTTCATGCATACCGAAACAGGGGCTACTATCAAAGTGGGGCCCTGGGAAGCTTTTTTGAGAATTATAGAAAGGGCTTCAATGGTTTTGCCAAGGCCCATGTCATCGGCCAGACATGCGCCCACACCCCAATGGGAAAGGCGTGCCAGCCACTTAAAGCCTTCTGTCTGATAATCGCGCAGCTCAGCCTTGAAAGTTGATGGAACCTTTGGCTGCAATACCCTTGCGGCAGACATACGTTCTAAATGCGCTTTCCAGTCTTTATCACCCCGAATACTTCCAATATCTTCTGTTAAATTATCCAGAGAAAGAGCTGCCAGAGGATGAAAACGCAAATCTTTGCCCGATTTATTTGAATAAGCCTTAATCTCCTCCAGCCGCTTTCGAAATAACCTGGTCAGCGCCAGAAATTGACCGTCTTTAAGCTGAACAAACCGTCCCGTGGAGTTTTCCAAAAGTTTAAATAGTTCCTGCATTGAAAGCGCAAGGTCATTATCAAGTTTCAACTCGCCGGATACAGAAAACCAATCCTGCTGCTTTTTAATCCTGAGATGAAATTTGTTTATATCCGCCTGGCCCCTGATTTTGTAGTTTTGCCCTTCAGGCCATTCAACAATTGCCGATTTATCCAGAGCCTGAAGTTCCAGCAAGATTTCAAGGCAATCCTCAGGTTCCTCAATATGCCATTCACTTTCCCCTGCTCCTGATTCCTCAATCACAAGAAGCCTGGGGCAGGCTGAAACAGCCTGGTCTGCCAGCTTTTTTTCTTTTTTAAGATTACGCTTTGCCTGGAACTGTTGATCCCCTATTTTGGAAATAACAGTTTCCCCACCCTCTCCCGGCCGGAAATAAGGACCCTCCGTTGAAAAGGGACGTGTCAAAAGATTAAGTTTCAAGCCCTGCCCAAAAGGCAAAAGATGAAAATGGGGTTTTGGATCAGCGGACATTTTTTTTGCATCACTAATGCTCCCATCTATTTCTGAATGAACAGTTATAATTGATGAAATACTTTTAACAGCATCAAGAACCTGCTTTTTGGCTGTGACAGGAATTTTTATTCCTTTGCCGAGAATTTTGGCTATCTCCTTGACTTCTTCACTGATTTCAACAACTTTTATTCGTGTGGGCGATTCCGTGACCAATTGAACTTTATTTTTTGTATTTAAAGCGCCGTAAAATGAAAGTTCAAACTTCCCTTTGGAAGGTTTGCTCACTATCAGCTCAGGCTCACCTTTGACAAACTCCAGTTGAACTGCTGGTGAAGTTGTTTCCCAGAAAAGCAGGGGATGCCCCACAAGAGCAGTCAGTGCTCTGGAAGTAAAACCATATATAACCTTTGAATAACCCCGCCAGTTGGACTCAGACTCTTCAGTAATACAGGAACAGATATCCATGTCCTGGGGTGTTAAAAAATCAAAAGTTTCAATCTCATTGCGCAGACGCTTTAGGGCAATGGGCCTACCCTTGCTCCAGACGCCTTTAGCACTTTTTGTTTGCTCACGGGGATAGATTTCCCAATTATAATATTTTTCAGAAAACTCAACAAACCAGACCATGCGTGAAGTTTTATTATTTTTTACATCATTTAAGGGTTCCTGGTAAATATTGGCCAAAGCCCTTAAAACCTGTTCCCATTTTTCTTCAGCTTTAACAAGGTCAACAATAGTCTCAATCCCGGTTTTTTTACGAAACAGAGCGGCTTTTTTTTTATAAAAGGTGTCGTTCTTTAAAAGCCTCGACAGCAACTCGGCAGATTCAGCAGCCAGCCAGTCGTAACCATTTTTTTCAGATTTTTCATGGAACTCTTTAAGGAGTTTTTCCGCCTTTCCAGCCTTTGTTTTATCTGTCCAGTAAAGGGAAAGAATTTTTATAAAATTATCAAACGTATTTGTTACAAAGGGGGGGATTTGCCATGATATAATAAAAATAGCAAAATCAGATTCTCCATCCCGTGCTTTTAACATATTTAATAAAAAATCATAACCCTCATGGAAATAATTATGACCATCACCTGCTGCAATGCTGGCATGGTTCTTTGCAATTTGAAAATTTGCATTTATCCCGCTTCGAATAAGAGCAAAAATAAAAAAGATGCCGGGAAGGGTTTTAAAATAAATCTTCCGTTTTTTTGTTGTTTTTTTTAGAAGTTTTAAAGCAGCATTATAATAAGAGATTGATTCTTCGTTTTTCCCCACAAGAAAAGCTGAAAAGCCTTTCAATGTTAAGGCTTCTAATCCTTCGAAATTCGTAAGGAGCTGCCGGGCCTCGACTATCCTTCCCCTAAGTATCAACTGTTCTGCAATAACAAGGGCTGCCGGATGTTTAAGTCCCTCCTTTATTGATTCAAAACGGTGCTGCAATAATGGAAAAACATCCTCATGGATTGGCATGAGACAATGTTCGGCATTTTCCAAAAGAGCCTTGAGAACATCCACTAACAGATCCTCAGATAAATTTTCACCAAACCAGTCGGCATCAAAAGAGTTTCTGAAAATAAACACATAGGGATGGAGATAAAAAAATATTCCCAGGTCATTATCAATATAGTTCGAAAACAGGGATTTAATATAATCAGCATCTTTCCGGTACAGACCGATCCGGATTTCTCTGACTAACTGATCATAATTTGCAATATATACTTTTTCCCCCCAGCCTTCTTTTTGAGGAAGAACTTCCTGAACGACCTTTGCGATTCTATCAAAAAAATTGTGCCGAAGAAGCATTCGGCTAACAGGTTCTCTGAGCATGTCAGCGCATCTCAAAGAAGATCCAGGCTGCTCAATAATACCGTCTGAAACCATTTGCCCGATAAAAACATCCAGGGTTTTATGTGTAAGGAATTTGTTTTCGGGGCCACGAACCTTAAGTCTACGCATACACTGTAATAAAGCAGATCGTGATGTTTCAGTAAATATAACAGAAAGGATATGGACAATTGCCTGGTGTATGGAGGTTAGCTCCGTATAGCATTTAATCAGGTTTGCATATTTTATGTTACTGGGAGCTATTGATAATTGTGCTGTGGATTTTTTAGCCATTTTTTTTAAATAAACTCCTGTTATTGCTGGTGTCCACCAATAAAAACCGCCCTGGGGTTCAAATCGGCAAATACATTTTTTTTTATATCTATGCAGATAACCAAGAGGATGTTACAGATATAAAAACTTCTTGCAACTATTACGCAAGTTTATATTTGTAACAGGTTTTTTCTTACGACCTCTTAAACGTGAGTTTTTCCTGTTTTAATCAGATTATACCTGCTGCGTATCTTTTATCAACCACGCTGAATAGTTACAGATTACAAGGCGTTTAACAATCTTTCATGAATATTATCAAACCCGCCATTTGACATCACCAGAACAATATCACCGGGCAGAGCTTTGCTCGCCACATGATCTATGATGCTTTCGGTATTTTCAAAATAACAGGCTTTATATTGATTCTTTTTTAAATCAGCAACAAGTTGTCTGGATGAAAAACGCTGGGAAAAAGGAATTTTTGCAAGCAAAGAGGGTTCCCTGATATATATAAGGTCTGCTTTGTCAAAGCTTGCCGGATAAATATCCTGAAATATCCGCCGCATGCTTGTGTTGGTTCTTGGCTCAAAAACCACAATGAGTCTGTTTTCCGGGCATAAAGGTTTTACGGCCTTTATAGTCTCTTTTACAGCTGTGGGATGATGGGCAAAATCGTCCATCACCATAACTCCGTTTTTTACACCCCTTACCTCCTGACGCCTTTTTACGCCTTCAAATGTTTCAATCCCTTTTTGTATAAGGTGCAAAGGTATTTTTATTTTATCTGCAGCAGCTATTGCAGCAAGCCCATTTATAAGATTATGTTTTCCAAGCATCCTTGTTTTAAAGTTACCAAAAATTTCACCCTTTTTAAATACAGTAAAAAATGTCCATGGTCTATTTGCTGAATTTGAATCCAAAACATCAGTTGAAATATCAGCAATATACCATGGTGAATCTTTTTTTTCACCATATCTTTCCACCAAACATTGTGCTGAATCGATTATCTCTGTAATAATCTCATCATCATCAAAGGCACATAAAAGGTTTTCTTTTGAAATCCCTGATAAAAAAACTTTAAAAGTATTTTTTACATGATCCAGATCCCGGAATATATCAGCATGGTCAAACTCCACATTTAAAAGGATTGCCAAAAAAGGAGCATAATGGAAAAATTTTGCTCCCTTATCAAAAAAAGCTGTATCATATTCATCACCCTCTAAAACAACATATTCCCCTTTTCCAAGCCTGTAATTCTGGCCGAATTTTTTTAAAATTCCTCCTATGACAAATGAAGGATCCCATTTTTCATTCTCTTTGCCTGCCTGGTGAAGAATTGTTGCCAAAATAGCGGAGGTGGTGGTCTTTCCATGGGTTCCTGCAACCACAAGTCACTTTTTACCTGAACAGATAAATCTGTTTACTCCCTGGGGCATGGAACAATAATCGAGTCCCATTTCGAGCATCGCTTTAACTTCAGGATTATCCTTTGATACGGCGTTTCCCACAACAACAAGATCCGGAGAATATTCAAGATTCTTTTTATCGAAACCATCAAAAAGAACTATCCCCTTTTTTTCTAAAAAAAGGCTCATGGGAGGATAAACATTTTTATCCGAACCTGTGACGGCAAAACCTAAATCACTCAGCATACAGGCAAGGGCACCCATAGCTGTTCCACATACTGCAATGAGATGTATCTTTTTTACATTTTTTTGAATTCTGTTGTTAATTAAATCCATTTCTTAACTCCATGATAAACGACAGGCTGTTACAAACTGGGGTTAGTTTTAATGTCAGCGACGCATTGAGCCGGATAATTATATAAAAAAATTTATAGCAGTTTTTTGAATAAAACAAAACAAATACAATTCCTTATATTTTAATACTGAGTTATGAATCTACAGAAAAGATAAATAATTACACTTTTTATTGTACTTTTCATTATGAATTGATATGAAAAACCAAACTCTTTAGGAAGAATTATAATTTAACTGCGTGACACTACATACATTATATATAACGTTTTAATTCATGAATATTATATTTCTTGCTCTTATCCTTATTTCGTTCTTTTTTGCAGGATGGCGGCAAATAGCATATTCTCCTCTCGCCGGGGAGGACTCCCCCATGGCAATTTTGTCCCGGGCAATAATAGACTCTGCAACAGGTTCTGTGGAACTTGCCCTGGGTCTTGTGGGAGTAATGGCTTTATTTCTCGGTCTAATGAAAATTGCTGAGGAAGGGGGAATGCTGACATTTCTGGCCAGACTTATACGCCCTTTAATGATACGCCTCTTTCCGGATATCCCTTCTGACCACCCTGCCATGGGGGCCATGATTTTAAATTTATCTGCCAATGCCCTGGGTCTTGGAAATGCGGCAACCCCTTTTGGCATAAAGGCCATGCAGGAGCTTGATAAACTAAACAGGGAAAAGGGGACAGCAACCGATTCCATGGTCCTTTTTATAGCTATCAATACATCGAGTATAACTCTGCTCCCCACAGGGGTAATAGCCCTTAGGGCCTCTGCCGGTTCATCTGACCCTGCTGGAATTTTACCGACGACCCTGTTTGCTACCATAGGTTCAACCCTTACAGCCATTTTGGCAGCAAAATTGTACAGACATTTTTTTCCAGCCCCGAAGATTAAAAAAACCGGAAACAATTCAGCAGAAAAAGAGACTCCTGACCCGGAAGCAAATATGCTTCAGCCGAATACCTCTTATCCTTTATGGATAAGTATAATGGCTCTGGCGGCACTTGCAGCTCTTGTTCCCTGTGCTGTTTTTTTCGGGAAAGCCGTTTCTCCATGGATTATTCCCAGGCTTATGGTCGGCTTTCTTATATTTGGAATTATTAAAAAAATACGAATTTATGAAGTATTCATTGAAGGGGCAAAAGAAGGGTTTAATGTTGCTTTAAAAATTATTCCCTTTCTTGTGGCAATTTTAGTGGGTGTGGGAATGTTTCGCGCAAGCGGAGCCATGGAGGTCATAACCGGATTTTTAGGGAAATGGACAAATATGTTTAACCTTCCCCCTGAAGCACTTCCCATGGCTCTTTTGCGGCCATTATCAGGTTCCGGGGCCTATGGGATACTGGCATCTGTTATCAATGATCCTGCAACGGGCCCTGACAGCTACACAGGATATCTTGTAAGTACCCTTCAAGGCTCAACAGAAACAACATTTTATGTACTTGCAGTTTACTTTGGCGCAGTGCAGATCAAAAAAATACGTCATGCCATGATAACTGCAATTACAGCTGATGCAGCCGGTGTTCTTTTTGCGGTTATCGCATGTACATATCTTTTGGGGTAATATAGATTGTCACAATCTGTGGAAGATATACGATCTGAAAACCTGCAGCAAAACAACCTGTTAAGCCTGATCTCGCAAAACAGGTTGCTTTTTGTTTAGGATCGGAATTGTTTGTCTTTTGGCCCATCTACTGCGTTACATCAAAGGTCAAATACATCAAGTATTCAATCTTTTATGCGCCTTGTATATAAACCAATTATATAATTTCCGATCCTTAAGCATTATTTATTACGATAATTGTATGCAAGATATTCTCTTCCGAAAACTTCCCGCTGCACCACAAGTTTTGACACCTGGGAAGTTCCATCTGCTATTTCAATAGCCATAACATCGCGCAGCCTCTGTTCAAAAGGGAACTCCTTGGTATATCCATAATGGCCGTGGAGCACCAGGCAATCCCTTATGGCGTTTGTTGCTACTCTTGGAGCCATCCCTTTTATCATGGCGGCTATCATGGCTGTTTTCATCCCCTTATCACGCATCCATAATCCCTTGTAACAAAGAAGACGCACCGATTCCAGCAGGGTAAGATGCTCAATAATGGGAAATGAAACACCCTCGAAAGTGGCAATGGGTCTTCCAAAAGCATTTCTTTCCTTTGTATATTTTATTGTCTCTTCCACAGATACCATTGCAGGGGCTCTGGCCTCCAGTGATAAAAGAATCCGGCTGATGTCAAAACCCTCCATACCCATGATAAAACCGGCACCCTCTTCACCAACTAAATATTCTTCAGGGATTTCCACATTATCCATAAATATCGAACCCCGGGCTATGGCGCGGCAACCCATATCTTCATAGGACTGGCGGGTAATTCCCGGCAGATCTGTGGGCACAACAAAACAACTTACCCCTTTAGCTCCCCGGGCAGGATCAGTTTTTGCAAAAACCAGTGCAACATCAGCATCCATCATCGAGGTAATTCCGGATTTCTCTCCGTTTAAGATATATGATGCCCCCTTTTTCACGGCTGTGGACCTCATGGCCACGGCATCAGTCCCCGAACCCGGTTCCGTAAGGCAGAATGCAGGGAGGCTATCCCCTTCTATAAAGGGTTCAACAAATTTTTTTACAATGGTTTCATTACCATATTCATACAATACAGAAGCCAGATGCCCCACAATAAAGGTTGACATTGTTAAGCTGCAATCACCCCTTGAGGTCTCTTCGGTTACAAGCCCTTCGGAAACATGGGATGCCCCCATACCTCCTTTTTCCGGTGACATGGTCATACCTATGAGGCCCAGCTCCCCCATCATTTTATTTAAATGCCTGGGAAAGATCCCTTCAGCATCCCACTTTGAATAATGAGGGGCCAGTTCCTTTTCAGTAAATTTCCTGACCATTTCCGACAGAGCAATATCTTCTTCTGAAAATTCAAAATCCATGAGTAAACTCTACCTCCTAACAAAATAAAGGGCTCGAATTTCTCCGAGCCCTTTATTCTTTAAAAAAATATTCACAGTAAGGTACTGTTTAAAACAATCCGCTTACTTTCCCTGTTTTTGTATCAACATCAATTCTTCTGAACGCAGGATTCGAGCCTGTTCCAGGCATCAGACTGATTGTTCCTGCACATGGACAAAGGAATTTTGCGCCTGAATAGATAAGAATGTCACGAATGGGAAGTGTCCAGCCCTTGGGTACACCCTTTAATACAGGATCATGGGTCAGGCTGAGATGGGTTTTAACCATCATTGTGGAATAATCATTATATTGGTCATCGGCCTCAAGCATTTTTGCCTTGGCTTCTGCTTCAGGAGACCAGCTTACTCCATCTGCCCCATATACTTCAGTTGCAATTTTTTGAACTCTGTCCCGCAACTTCATTTCCAGAGGATAAAGATATTTAAAATCATTTTCTTCTTCACAGGCGTCAATAACAGCATCTGCAAATTCCAGAGCGCCTTCGCCCCCTTTTTCCCAATGCTTAGATTCTGCGCAGCGGGCACCGGCAGCTTCGGCAGCTTTTCTAACAACAGCTACTTCAGCATCAGTATCAGTATAAAAACGGTTAATGCATACAACAGGATTAATACCGGCTTTTCTGATGGTATTAATATGGTGTACCATATTTTCACATCCCAGTTCCAGCAGACCAATGTTCTCCTGTGTATATTCATCGGCCAATGCTTTACCTGCCACAACCTTAGGACCTCCACCATGCATTTTAAGAGCGCGGATGGTTGAAGTTAAAACAGAAACGTGGGGTTTTAATCCGCTGGCACGGCATTTTACATTCCAGAATTTTTCAAAACCGATATCAGCTGCAAAGCCACTCTCTGTTACATGGTAATCGAACATTTTCAGGCCAACACGATCCGCAATAATGGATGACTGACCAACAGCGATATTTGCAAATGGACCTGCATGAACCATACATGGCTGATATTCGGCTGTGGACATGAGGGTCGGATTAATGGTATTTCGCATAAAAGCAGTCATTGCGCCACCCACCTCAAGATCTCCGGTGGTAACAGGTTTTCCGCTTTTATCGAATCCCACGGTAATTTCGTCAAGACGTTTTCTTAAATCTGCAAGGTCCTTGATAATGGCAAGAATAGCCATACATTCAGATCCCACTGCAATACCAAACTTAGACTGCATGGTATAACCATCAAAACGTCCACCCATTCCTATTGTAATATTTCTTAATGACTGGGCGCAAAAATCGATGATCCAGCCAAGCTCTACACGGGTGGGATCTATGTCAAGGCGTCTCATCCCTGTGAGTCTTTTAAGCTGCTCGTCATTATAATTACGTTCATGCTGCATACGGGCGGTCATTGCAACCATTGCAAGGTTATGGGCATTCATGATATCGTTAATATCACCGGTTAGGCCCAAAGAAAACTCTGTCATGGGTATGAGGAGTGAATTTCCTCCACCTGCTGCTGTCCCCTTGACGTTCATGGTGGGTCCGCCTGAAGGCTGCCTTAAAGCACCCCCGACATTTTTCCCGCGCATCCCAAGACCTTCCATGAGACCCACTGAAGTCGTACTTTTACCTTCTCCCAAAGGAGTAGGTGTGATTGCAGTAACTTCAATATATTTTCCATCTGGTTTATCTTTAAGCCGTTCTATTATTTTAAGAAAATCCAGCTTGGCCAGCCTTCCCATGGGAAGTACTTCTTCAGGTTGAATTCCGAGTTTTTCTCTCCATTCGTCAGGTGTCGGCATATTTTTTTCTGCTTCTTCAGAAATCTGCCAGTCAGCCATTTCCACTGCATTATAAGCCATCTATACATTCCTCCTTTGATAATTAAAATATTAGCTGATGCGCCAATCTGCCACAGCTTATAATCTGAATAATTCAACCAGGGTTACACGAAAGCCGGATATTTTTTCAATACCACCCTGCCCTGTTGACTTACTCAGATGTACGTTTTATTTTTTTTGTAATTTTATAAAATTAACTATAAAATTAACATTTAAAAAAATTTATGGATGTTCAGATAATAACCCTCTATTTTAAAATTTGGTAAAATTTGGTAAAATTTGGGACAAGGTCAGAGGGAGGAAGGCGTATTATTATACTCCAACGACCAATAACACCGTAAATTTATTTATATGAACATCTATAAGGTATCCAGAAAAAAATCTCTATATGTTTAACCAAAAAAATTACCATTAACGTTCATTTTTTGCAAGGTATTTGTAGGAAGTTGCATTTTTATTTAGACATTAAATGGGCAATTGTCTTTTCAAGACCATCTATGGATAGTTCGAACATTGGAAAAATTTCTTTGATAACAGAGATTGAATGGGTATAACCCCACATATTTTGCGGTATGGGATTAAGCCATGCAACATGGGGGAATACCCTTGCTATAAATTTCAAATGTTCGATACTCGGCTTCCCGCTCCGCTGGTGCACATAAATTGAACCATCCGTGGCGGACAGTTCATATGGAGCCATGCTTGCGTCCCCTACAATAATAATCCTGGTATGGGGATCAAAACGGACCATTTCATCAACCCGCTGGGGCCTGTGTATCCGTGAAGGATCTTCCCATATATTGCTGTAAATGGTGTTGTGGAAAAAGTATGTCTTAAGTTCTTTGAACTGAGCTGAGGCGTAATTGAAAATAGTTTGAATCACAGAGATATAAGGATCCATGGACCATCCGCCATTATCTATTAAAATCAAAACCTTAAGACGATCTCTTAAACTCCGCTTAAAGATAATTTCAATCTCACCGCAATTTTTCATGGTATGATAAATCGATTCAGCAATATCAACCTGATCCTTAGGACCTGCTGGAACCATATTCCGCAGCCGCTTTAAAGCTTCCCCCACCATGGCCTGGGTTAATGGCCCACGCAGGGAGTAGTCCTTATACCTTCTTTCCATTGCAACTTTTACCGCAGATTTATTCCGTGAAACACCCCCCACACGCATACCACCAGGATGATAGCCTGAATGCCCCACAGGGGACGTACCCCCAGTTCCTATCCATTTACTCCCTCCGTCGTGGCGCTCAGTCTGTTCTTTGAGTCGCTCCTTAAAATACTCAAGCAATTCTTCAGGTGTAAGCTTGTTTATTTCTGACTCATCCATACCAAGAGCCTGTGCTAAAAGCTTTGGATTTTTAAGCCATTCATCAAGAAGCGCCCTGGCCATCTCTTCAAGCTCTACCCCCTCAAGATCCGGCATCTCAGCCCCTTCAAAATGATGGGCAAAAATCTGGTCAAACAGGTCGAAATACCGCTCACTTTTGATAAGAATGGTTCGTGAACATGTATATAAATCATCAAGAGTATTTATATACCCCTGGCTCAATGCTTTTTGAAAGGCCAAAAATGAAGTAGGGCTGACAGGTATATCAGCATTTTTTAATTTATAAAAAAAATTGATAAACATTTTAAATAAGTCTTCTGCGGCTTGTAATATTTATTGCTTTTGCATAATCCTGACTTTTTTTAAACAAAATTCCCATGTAGGGGACATCCCCTTTGGTCAAATCTTTTGGTTTAAAATCAGGATCCGCCCTTAACGCCCTGACCCAGTTTATTAATTCCCTTGTTGCCGGTTTCTTTTCAATGGCATCAATCTCCCTTAGTCTATAAAATGCAGAAACAGCATTATCCATAAGTTTTGTATCGATATCAGGAAAATGTACATTAATAATTTTACGCATCATCTTGGGGTCGGGAAAAGCAATATGGTGAAAGTTACATCTTCCCAGGAAGGGATCTGATAAATCTTTTTTAGCATTGGAGGTGATGATAATAACAGGCCTGATTTTGGAGGGGACTGTTTTATCAATTTCAATAATATCAAACTCCATTTGATCCAGAACATCCAGCATATCATCCTGGAAATCGGTCTCTGCTTTATCGATTTCATCAATTAACAGAATTGTTCTTTTTTCAGCAACAAATGCCTGGCCGATTTTACCCATTTTAATATATTCTTCTATATCACTCACATTTCTGGTGGAATCACCAAAACGACTGTCATTTAAACGTGTCAGCGTATCATACTGATACAAGGCCTCAACCAGCTTCATACTCGATTTCACATTAAGAACAATAAGGGGCATTCTTAAATTTTCTGCTATGGCATGGGCAAGCATGGTTTTCCCTGTGCCCGGCTCCCCTTTGAGTAAAAGGGGCATTTCCAGTGCCATGGATATGTTTACTATCTTTGCAAGTTCATCATCCAAAATATATCGTGTTGCCCCTGAAAAATTACTGTCGTTATTCTCCGGCATAACTAATAAACCTCAATTTTTTTCATGAATCTATCTGAAACTTCTCTTGTTAATTTTAAAACCCGGGCCGCATGCTCAAAGCTCAAAGAGCCTGTGCCGCAGCTAGGCGTTATCAGAGACTGGGAAGCTATAACCTTTCTATCTATCCCCATATCTTCAATTTTATCAATTTTAGCCTCCAAATTTGCCACAATGGAATCAGCCGTCTCTTTTTCGATATCCTCAGGATTTAACGTGGGGATAATACCCCATGCGACTATTCTACCGGATTTAAAAAAATCTATTACATCATCCGGATATAACAAAAATTTATCAAAAAAAGCATAAGCATCAAAACTGACTATATCGGCTGGAGATTTTAAAACAATCGACCAGTCAGTGTTTGCACAGACATGTATTCCAGCCAGCCCACCCTGCCCGTGAACTGCGTCAATAACCTCTTTAAGACAATTTGATATTTCATCACGTGTTATGCTTATAAAAGCAGATGATCCAAACCCTGCCAGAGCAGGCTCATCAAAAAAAACAATCGGCCGAGGGACTAATTTAGAAAGGACCTGCACCTGCCATGCTGCTTTCATGGCCAAAAGCTTAACAGCGCAGTCCCTTGCCTGGTCATTATAAAAAATTATCCTCCCGTCCTGATCTTTCACGGCGGTACAAAAGGTTATGGGGCCTGTTATTTGTCCTTTTACTGCGACAGGGGTATTTGAAAGCCTGGAGATTTTATCGGTGAATACAAAAAAACCCCTGGCCGTATCCCTGGTGAGAACAAAGGGAGATTTATGTAACTCTATCTGGCCATCAACCACAGAGAGGTAATCTTCGTAGAATTGCAAAAGCTCTTTATTAAATTTTTCACCTGATGTATCAAGATAAAATTTATCCTGTTCAACAGTTAAACCGGGCAGCCCTGGAATAAACTGTTCTATCATCCCCTCTTCCTTAAAAACAGGAAGCTGAACCCACAGGGGAATTTCAGGTGTATATTTTAACACCATTTCAATTGCTTTATCATGGTCATCCACTGGAAGGCTTCCGATTAATAACGGAAGAAAACCTGGTTTAAAAGAATTCATTTTGCAGACCTTTCCCTTTTTTATATATAGACTGTCAGATAATAACCCTATTTTAAAACCTGGCACAAGGCCAGAGGGAGGAAGGCGTATTATAATACGCAGACGGCCGATAGCGCAGTGAAATTATTTATGTGACGATCTCTAAGTGTGGATAAAATCATAATTAGAATTAGATAATCAGCATAAAACGTTGCTATACTACACGCCCTTATTTTTTTTTACAAATGAAAAATAATTATTTTAGCGAAAGGCTTATAATAAATACGGGTTTGATTTTATCTTGGGCCACTTACTCCCAAAATTCCAATCGGACAATAGTGACTACTAACCGGACAATAGTGACTATAGATATAAAAAAAGCCGCAGCTTTTATAAAAAAACTGCGGCTTAAGAAAAATGTGGAGAAAAATATTGCTGATTCCATTTAATGGAATCATGGAGGATTATTCAGTCGTATGTATGGGTATCCATTCGTACCCGATGTATGGATTTCCCGAAAGGTAACCTCCGGTATTCCCTTTCACAAAAGCCCCGACATCTGCATCCTGGTCTTCGAGATATTCGGCTGTCTGAACATCCATATTTATGGGCATAAAATGCTGCCCATAAATCCTTTTCTTTATATCAAATTTTGTTTCAGGTTCATTTTTTCCAGGGATAGGAACCGGTTCGGATCTCCTTGCGTATCCACCACGAACAGCCCGTACATAACAATTATTCAGTTTATAACTGGCATTAATATGGCCAGCATAAAAATGAACTCGCCAGGCATTATTTGCATCATCTGCATAAACAGTTGATGACCAATAACCTAACGGCGCTGTTTCAAAAAAAACTGAAAGATCAATAGCCGGATTATACCTTGAATAATCGACAATAGTGCCCAGCTCATTCCTGTTAGGAAGCCTCCAGTCATCATAATCTGCCAGGTCAAGATCATCGCAATAGATCAGAGCATTTTCCCAGGGCATTGTTTCCGCTGTTATTTGTTGCCACATAAGTCCAGTTACAGTGTCTGTTACTGTGCCGTCACCATTATCTATTAGAGCACCTGTGGCCGATCCTAAAAACAAAAATGAAAAAACTATCCCTAAAATAAAAACTTTTTTCAAACTATTCCCCCTTAAGCTGATCCTTTGCAGGTTTACGAACAGCACGCAGATAATGTCCATAAGACTTATGATCATGCTCCACATCACCCCCATTGAAATAAACGATCCACGCGCTGTGAGTATACAAGGCGCAGGTGGTGGATGACCAGTAACCCGACAGCATTGTTGCTGGAAAATATTCCTTTTTTACAGCTGGATCAGATGCTTTGCTTTCTATAATTGCGGAAAGTTCCTGTATAGTCGGCAGTCTCCAGTCATCATGCCCGCCAAACCAGGTTTTGTTAAGTTCGTTTATGAAATTTTCAGCATTGACTTTACCCCAAAGCAGGCCTGGATTTCCTCCGTTAGTAGCATGATTGCTGTTATACCAGCCATAAATATTATCGGAATCATGAAGATTTGCATAATCTTTTACACCGTCCTGTGAATCTTTGACTTCCCACACAAGACCTGTAAAATTATCCCGCACCATGGTCCATTCTGTCGCAGAATCGGAAAGTTCGTTTCCATTTGAATCGAGCTTTGCATAGGGTTGTTTTTTAAAAGCTTCAGGTAAATTTTCAGAACCTGAAAAAGAATTATGGGAATTTTCAGGATGACTGTCTTGCATGGGATTTGCGGCAAAGCTTATCCCAGCCATACAAATAAAAATAAAGGACGTAAAAAATAATAAAACTGTTTCTTGCATAGATACTCCATTGGAAAAAAATATAAAATATTCATCTGATATGTAAGCAACAGGTATAATCTGATTAAAACATGAAAAACTCACGTATAAAAGGTCGTAAAGAAAGAACCTGTCAGAGATATAAGCTTGCGTAATAGTATGCCGGTAAACCTATATAAATAGGTTCAGCCCTGATGGGTTTTTCCTTAACGCTCTCTAATACCTTCAAACAATTTCAAAGTGTTAATCAGATCATACCTGTGGCGTGTCTTAAATCAACGACGCTGAATAGTTACGAAAAATCTTTTAGTAACCCTGCAAAATATTATGGAATCATTATAAGGCTTATCCATATGCCAAATATGCAAAAAACATGCTAAGAGCATACAGTTTTTATTGTGCAGGAATATTCCCTTAAATATCGAATAGATCTATTAGAAGCATTAAAAGGCAGAATTTACAGGATTACTTCAAATGTGTATTTTAATAGCTATTTTGTGGAATTGATGTGAGGATACCAAGATTGGCGATCTTGCTTTTTGAGATCATCTTAACTTTTAATATTTTTTTACAGGATCACCGTTTTTCTTGATACTGGCAGGGTTCTTAATATCAACAAAAAACTAAAGTTACAAACTTTGTTTTGTTATGATATGCTATGGAAAGAATAAATACAATCAATACCTTCGCCACTAAGCAGCCTTTTTCTCCCCATGAATCCGTCCTAGCACGGGAATCTTCTCAAATAGCCAAAAGCTTAGCCATGCTTTCTGGGTAAATGTTAATTCCGCACCAGGTTGGTATTGCTCCAGGCTATTGTTAAGATCTTCAATGTACTGTTTGATAAATGGTGCAGATTCAGTTAATAGCATTATGAATGGGCTCTTTCAAAAT
>JAUVKE010000107.1 GCA_030592105.1 Desulfobacteraceae bacterium | reverse complement strand
CGGGCAGGTTAGCCAAAACATTCTGCATGAAATAAAAATTTGACAATATGTACGTGATAGCGTACCTTATAAGAAAAACTATTGAGGTGTACCATGCCAACATTATCAGCAACTGAAGCAAGAACAAAATTATACCGACTTATAGATGAAACGTCGATGACACACGAACCAATCATAATCACCGGCAAACGAGGAAACGCAGTTCTTATCTCGGAAGATGACTGGCGTGCTATTCAAGAGACTATGTATTTACTAAATTTGCCAGGAATGCGGGAATCTATTCAAGACGGCTTGTCAACTCCAATTGAAAACTGCAAAGAGGAAATCGAGTGGTGACCTGGCGAGTTGTTTTTACCAAACAAGCTCAAAAAGATGCAAAAAAAATATCCGCTTCTGGTCTTAAGCAAAAAGCTGAAGCATTGATAAATATTCTTCATAAAAATCCATATCAAGTTCCACCACCTTTTGAAAAATTAATAGGTGATTTAGCAGGTGCATATTCACGTCGAATAAATATTCAGCACCGGATAGTTTATCAGACAATGAACAAAGAAAAAATTGTAAAAATTATTCGTCTATGGACACATTATGAATAATTTGAGATATAATCAAATTATGTGTATGATAAATTAGCTGGCACCCCGCTTTTTTTCATTCCATTGATAATTTTAACCCCTTTAATTACCTCTGCCAACTTCTATCCTGACACATAGGGCGAAGAACCGTGCGATATACAAAGATCGATCCCTCGCATATGGAGCAAATGGCTTAATTAACTGTCAACATTTTTAGGCCCCGCCCAGTGTGTGTATACTTTCGTTTTTTTTATTGAAAAATAATCGGGTTATTACCAGGAAACAATTTCCCGAAGAATAGACCACTTAATCGCCCATACACAACTGTTGACTATATTTCACTGATTATTTCACATTTTCTTATGCAAATATTCAGTTTCTCAAGGAAAAGATTTGACAATGGCTGTGTTGCTTGCTATTTAAAAAGCTTCTTTTAAAAAAATTATATTTAAAATAATTTGTCGGTGAATATTATGTTTAACATTATTGCTTCAAACATCATTGTCAGGCTCCTACTATCCGAGCTACTTGTTTCCCCTGTCGAGGGGGGCTGATAAGGGTTTAAGCATCTGTTTAAGCAGTATAAAATCCGTTATCAGCTTTTTTTAAGCTGATAACGGATTTTTTTTTGGGAAAAGGATAAAACCATGAAAAGCGATGTTGTAAAAAAAGGTATTGAAAGGGCTCCCCACCGAAGTCTCTTTAAGGCTATGGGTTATACTGACATGGAACTTAAAAGACCTGTCATAGGAATAGCCAATTCTGCCAACCAGATTATTCCCGGCCATATCAATTTGGACAGAATATCAGAAGCTGTTAAAGCCGGGATATATATGTCGGGGGGACTTCCCGTTGAATTCGGGACAATAGGTGTGTGTGACGGGATAGCCATGAATCATACAGGAATGAAGTATTCCCTTGCAAGCAGAGAACTCATTGCCGATTCCATTGAGGTTATGGCAGTTGCCCATGCTTTTGATGCCATGGTTATGGTGCCTAATTGTGATAAAATTGTCCCGGCAATGCTCATGGCTGCAGCCCGCCTTAACCTTCCCACCATTGTCATAAGCGGGGGTCCCATGCTTGCCGGGGATAATCCGCTAAAAGGGGCCACCAATAAAATTGACCTGGTAACTGTTTTTGAAGCTGTGGGAGCTGTAAAATCCGGCCAAATGAGTGAAGAAGATCTGACATTAATCGAAAATGCTGCCTGCCCCACATGCGGATCCTGTGCTGGTATGTTTACAGCAAATTCCATGAATTGCCTCACCGAAGTTATAGGTATGGGACTTCCGGGAAACGGAACAATACCCGCGGTTATGTCCCAGCGTATCAGGCTTGCAAAAGAGGCTGGTTTCAAAATCACAGAACTTTTGGAAAAACAGATAACACCGCGTCGCATAATGACCAAAGAAGCGTTTGAAAATGCTCTTGTTGTGGATATGGCCCTGGGGTGTTCCACCAATACTGTGCTCCATCTCCCCGCCATAGCAAAAGAGGCTGGAATTGATATAGATTTAAACCTTATTAATGAAATCAGTAAAAAAACCCCCCATATATGTTCTTTAAGCCCTGGAGGGACACATCATATTCAGGATTTAGACAGTGCCGGCGGAATCTCGGCTGTAATCAAAGAACTATCCAGGATTGATTTGATAAATAAGGAGTGTTTAACGGTCACAGGAAAAAGCATTGGTGATAATAGTAAAGCAAGTAATATTAAAGACAACACCATAATCAAATCTGTTGAAACTCCCTACCATAAAGAAGGGGGGCTTGCGGTATTATTCGGCAATCTTGCTCCCGACGGAGCTGTTGTCAAGCAGTCTGCAGTTCTTCCTGAGATGTTGCGCCACAAAGGCCCCGCCAGGGTGTTCGATTCAGAGGAGGATGCATCTGCTGCAATCATGGAGAAAAAAATCAATAAAGGGGATGTTATTGTCATACGTTATGAAGGTCCCAAGGGAGGTCCAGGTATGCGTGAAATGCTTACTCCCACTTCTGCCATTGCAGGCATGCACCTCGATGGCCATGTGGCGCTTATCACAGATGGCCGATTTTCCGGTGGAACAAAAGGGGCATCAATAGGCCATGTCTCACCGGAAGCAATGGACGGGGGCCCCATTGCTATTGTCAGGGAGGGTGACATTATATCCATTGATATCCCTGAAAAAAAGCTGAGTCTTGAAATTTCCGATGGTGAGATTAAAAACCGGCTGGCAAAATGGTCCCCCCCTGAACCAAAAATAAAACATGGATATATGGCCAGATATTCACGGTTGGTTTCATCTGCAAATAAAGGGGCGGTTCTTTAAGGCTCTCTTTAGTCTCTTGTCAATCATTTATATGAACATCTATATAAACAAAAAAGGGTCGATTATGAAGTTAACAGGTGCGCAAATTCTCATAAAAGCGTTAAAGAGTCAGGGAATTGATACGATTTTCGGATACCCTGGCGGTGCTGTGCTCGATATATATGATGAACTTTTCAGAGCAGATATAAAACATATTATGGTTCGCCATGAACAAGGGGCTGTTCATGCAGCAGATGGTTTTGCCAGAGCAGGGGGCAAAACTGGTGTATGCCTGGTAACATCAGGACCCGGCGCAACAAATGCAATAACAGGTATTGCTTCTGCATATATGGATTCAATCCCCCTTGTTGTTATCACGGGTCAGGTCCCCACACATCTCATAGGAAATGACGCATTCCAGGAAGTCGACATTGTCGGCATGACAAGACCCTGTACAAAGCATAATTATCTTATAAAAGATCCTGCTGATATCGCAAAAACCATTAAAGAGGCTTTTTATATAGCATCTTCAGGACGGCCAGGACCTGTTTTGATTGATATGCCAAAAGATATTGTAAATGAAAAAACAGATTACAAAATACCGGATCAGGTGACCTTAAAATCGTATAATCCCACATATAATCCGAACATAAAGCAGCTCAACAGGGTTATAAGCCTTATTAAAAAAGCGAAAAAACCTGTCATCTTTGCTGGCGGGGGAGTTATTCTTTCCAAAGCATCAAAAGAGCTTACGGAATTTGCAAGAAGAATGCAGATCCCTGTGACAGGATCCCTCATGGGCCTGGGAACTTTTCCCGGAACAGATCCATTATGGCTCGGCATGCTCGGCATGCATGGGACTTACCGTTCAAATATGTCAGTCGGGACATGCGATCTACTCATTGCTGCAGGGGTCCGTTTTGATGACCGTGTAACCGGTAAAATAGATACTTTTGCAGCCGGTGCCGATATTGTACACATAGATATAGACCCCACTTCAATACGAAAAAATGTCCCTGTTTCCGTCCCCATTGTGGGAGATTGTAAAATTACCCTTGGGCTCCTTAATAATCTTATAAAACAGGAAGATTTTGGAGATATAGGAGGAAAAAGAGAAAAATGGCTGGATCAGATCAGGCAATGGCAAGATTCCACACCCATGTCCTATAAGCAGAAAAATATAATAAAACCACAATATGTTGTGGAAAAATTATATGAATACACAAAGGGTAATGCAATAATAACCACAGAAGTGGGGCAGAACCAGATGTGGGCCGCCCAATATTATCATTTTGATCAGCCCAATAGATTTATTACTTCAGGGGGACTCGGATGCATGGGCTTTGGACTCCCTGCTGCCATTGGAGCACAAATAGCCTGCCCTGATAAACTTGTTGTGGATGTGGCCGGCGACGGCAGCATACAGATGAATATACAGGAGATGGCAACTGCGGTTCAGTATAAGCTTCCGGTTAAAGTTGTAATTTTGAACAATAAATATCTTGGAATGGTAAGGCAATGGCAGGAACTCTTTTATGATAAAAGATATTCCAGCACATCAATGGAGCATGCTCCCGATTTTGTCAAACTGGCGGAAGCATACGGTGCACAAGGCTTAAGAGCCTCAAAACCGGAAGATGTTGAATCTGTTTTAGCCGAGGGTCTTTCTTCAGACAAAACTGTTATAATGGAATTTATTGTTGAAAAAGAAGAAGGGGTTTTCCCCATGGTTCCGGTGGGAGCATCAATCACTGAAATGCTGCTGGTATAAATTTACGGGCCTGGTTCTATAGATGTTCAGATAATAAATTTCATAAAGCCAGATGGCGAAACTGAGCTATGGTGAAATTTAAAAAACTCTGGTTGTTTAAGCGCAGCGAGTTTCAGAGGTTTTTAAATTTTATTATAGCTCAGTGTATTACTGGAATTTGACCAAGCTCTGAAATTATTTATATGAACATCTATAAGCTCAAATTTGCATAAAAGCAGCAAAAAAATCGAGATAACCTTAGGAAACTGTCATGACAATGAAAAAACATACTCTTTCAATTCTTGTGGATAACAGTCCCGGCGTTTTGTCACGGGTCATAGGTCTGTTTAGCGGCAGAGGGTTTAATATTGAAAGTCTTTGTGTTGCCGAAACCATGGATTCGAATATATCGAGAATTACTATTATTACAAAAGCTGCTGACTCTGTTGTGGAACAGATCGAAAAACAGATCCATAAACTTATTAATGTAATAAATATTCATAATCTCACAGAGATTAAATCTGTCCAAAGGGAGATGGCTTTAATAAAGGTCCATGCCAAACCTGATACCCGGGCGGAAATTTTAAGAATAATAGATATCTTCAGATGTAAGGTTGTTGACGTGGGCTTTGAACATTATACAGTGGAGGTAACGGGCACTGAAGACAAATTGTCTGCGATATTAACTCTCTTAAGACCAATGGGGATTACGGAGATTGCAAAAACAGGGGTAGTGGCCTTGTCCCGGGGATTGAAATAAAAGATGGGCCTGGTTTTATATTGCGCTGCTTAGCTGCTTAGTGCTGAAAGTTGAGTTGTGAGTATTGAGATAAAAAAGACTGTAATTTACTAAAAATTATTTAAAAATAAAAAAGGGGGATATTATGGGCAATATCGATTTTGGGGGTGTAATAGAAGAGGTTATTACTTCCGAGGAGTTTTCCATTGAAAAGGCCAGGGAAGTACTAAAAGATGAGACCATTGTTATTTTAGGTTATGGTGTACAGGGACCTGCCCAGGCTCTGAATCTTAAAGACAACGGATTTAACGTGATCATAGGCCAGCTTGAAGGGGACACCTATTGGAAAAAAGCAATATCTGATGGTTTTATTCCAGGAAAAACCCTTTTCCCCATTAAAGAGGCGGCAAAGCAGGGAACAATTATCCAGATGCTCCTTTCAGATGCAGGCCAGGCTGCTGTCTGGCCAACAGTTAAAGAATGCCTTAATAAAGGTGATGCTCTATATTTTTCCCACGGTTTTTCCATTGTTTACAAAGATCAGACAAAAGTTATTCCTCCTGACTTTGTCGATGTTATTCTGGTGGCACCAAAGGGTTCAGGGACAAATGTGCGGAGAAATTTTCTCGATGGAAGCGGTATTAATTCAAGTTTTGCCGTTTATCAGGACTTTACGGGAAAAGCAAAGGAAAGGACTCTTGCCCTGGGAATTGCCATAGGATCAGGATACCTTTTTCAAACAACTTTCAAAGACGAGGTTTACAGTGATCTCACAGGAGAACGGGGAGTTTTAATGGGATGCATCGCAGGAACCATGGAAGCTCAATATAATGTTTTAAGAAAAAACGGCCACTCTCCAAGTGAGGCTTTTAACGAAACAGTTGAGGAACTCACACAGAGCCTCATCCGTCTTGTGGGAGAAAATGGAATGGACTGGATGTTTGCAAACTGCAGCACCACAGCTCAAAGGGGAGCTTTGGACTGGGCTCCAAAATTCAGAGATGCTGTGGCTCCTGTCTTTGAAGACTTATATCATAGTGTTAAAAGTGGACAGGAGACAAAAATAGTATTGGAATCAAACAGTAAACCGGATTATCTGGAAAAACTTACAAAAGAATTAGATGAGATTAAAAATTCTGAAATGTGGCAGGCCGGTGCTGCGGTTCGTGCACTAAGACCGGAAAATCGTAACAAAAAAAACAGCTGAAAAAAGACTGAAAAATTAAAAATCAGGGATTACAAATTCCTATTTGAAAATTCCGGTTTATCCGGGTTAGGGAGTAGAACCTACAAATGAGTGATAGATTAATTTTTTTCGATACAACATTAAGAGATGGTGAACAATCACCCGGGGCCAGCATGAATACTGCTGAAAAACTCAGAATTGCGGTACAACTGGAAAAACTCGGAGTTGATGTTATAGAGGCAGGTTTCCCTGCAGCCTCAGAAGGAGATTTGGAAGCGGTTACTGAAATAGCCGGTAAACTTAAAAATACGGAGATAGCTGCATTAACGCGTACTGCAAAAGAGGACATTGATCTTGCCTGGCAAGCTGTTAAACATGCTGTAAAGCCCAGGATACATATTTTTGTTGCCACCTCTGATCTTCATATTACACATAAGCTTCTCTCCACAAGGGATCAAGTTTTACAGGATATAATCGAGGCTGTAAAATATGCCAAGGGATTTACCGATAATATTGAATTTTCTGCAGAAGATGGTTCCCGAAGCGATCGTGATTATTTGTGCAAGGTCTTTGGAGCTGCCATCGAAGCCGGGGCAACAACAATAAATCTTCCTGATACAGTGGGATATGTTGTGCCGGATGAATATACTGAACTCTTAAACTATGTACAGGCCCATACTCCAAATATAGACAAAGCTGTTTTAAGTGTTCATTGCCATAATGATCTTGGGCTTGCCACTTCAAATACCCTGGCTGCGATCAAGGCAGGGGCAAGGCAGGTGGAGGTGACGATAAACGGCATAGGAGAAAGAGCAGGAAATACATCCTTAGAAGAAGTGGCCATGGCAATACATACAAAACAGAATGTTTTCCCAGTGACCTCAAACATTAATACAGAACTGATATGTCCCACCAGTAAGCTTGTAAGTATGATAACAGGAATAATGGTGCAGCCGAATAAGGCAATTGTTGGTGCCAACGCATTTGCCCATGAAGCAGGAATTCATCAGGATGGTGTTCTTAAAAACCCCCTGACCTATGAAATAATGAAACCTGAAACAGTGGGACTCGGGAGTAACAGCCTTATACTCGGCAAACATTCAGGGAAACATGCTCTCCAGGCTCATTTAAAAGAGATGGGGTATGACCTTTCCCGGGAAGAATTACAAATTGTCTTTAAAAAATTTAAAACCCTGGCTGACAAGAAAAAAAATATCGAGGACGAAGATCTGGAATCCATTGTAACAGAAGGAATATTAAGGAGCAGTGATGTTTTTTCCCTGGATTATCTCCATGTTACCAGCGGAACTACAGTTTTTCCCATGGCCAGTGTAAAACTGCAGATAAACGGAAGAAAAACACAGGATTCCGATT
>JAUVKE010000491.1 GCA_030592105.1 Desulfobacteraceae bacterium | reverse complement strand
GGATAAAATAATGGAAAAGATTAAAGTATTAACTGCAAAACTCGGCTTTGACATTCACAGTCGAGGTGTCACCGTTGTAAACAGGCTCTTAAGAGACACAGGAATGGAAGTTATCTATCTGGGAAACCAGTATCCGGAAACGATTGTTGCCGCTGCACTGGATGAAGATGTCGATATTATAGCAATAGGATCCCTCTCATCAACGGGCCTTGATTATGCCCAAAAACTTATGAACCTGCTAAAAGAAAAAAATGCTGCTGATATACCTGTGGTTTTCGGAGGAATCGTGGCTCCTGATGAACTGGACAGACTGGAAGAGATAGGCCTGGTGAGTTACTTTCCCCCTGGATCAGATCTGGATGAAATGGCAAAAACGTTTACTGATCTGGCTGCTAAAAAACAAAAGTAACCTCTATTTATCTGATTACTATTTTAAAGGATTCAAAATATTATTTTGGATCCTTTAAAAAAATGATTTCTTATAGAAATGTCAAAAATGTTACTACATTACACCATTTATTGAGTAATGCACCACCGTATGTTTTTTCCAGTTTTTTTAATTTTATAAATTTAGCCTTATAAGACTAAGAGCCTGTTTAAAAATTATTAACTGGTTGCAAAAACGATAAAAACGGCCCCAATTTTCTTATTTTTTTCTTAAATGGCTCTGCTATGTGGCAAAAAAACAAGAAAATTGGCTCTCGCTTCCCCATTTTTTTGCTTAATTACTAATTTTTAAACAGGCTCTAAGGATCGGAAATGAAATTACTTGAACGAAATTGTTTGTCTTTTGGTCCATCTACTGCGTTACATCAAAGACCGAATACATCAAGTATTCAACCTTTAATGCGCCTTGTATATGAACCAAAATCCTTCACAATTTTTGTTCAATTTATATAATTTCCGATCCTAATTACCAAACAAACCGTATAATCATTTTTTATTTATGGGATAATATTATGGAAAAAAAAATAGAAAAACCGAAATCAGGTGAAAGAAAAGAAGCATTTACCACCAATTCAGGAATCCCTGTAAAAAGACTTTATACACCTGAAGATATAGCAGATCTCGATTATAACAAAGATCTTGGTCTTCCAGGTGAGGAACCCTACACCAGAGGAATACATTCCTCCATGTACAGAAAAAGGTTATGGACAATCAGGCAGTTCAGCGGCCTTAATTCCGCTTATGAGACCAATAAAAGATTTAAACTTCTGTATAAAAGCGGTTCCACAGGTTTTGCCATTGCAGCAGATAATGCAAGTATTATGGGTTTTGACCCTGATTCCCCTGACTCCGACGTGGAATTAGGGGTTGGAGGAGTTAATGTATCTTCCATGCAGGATCTTGAGATAATGTTTGACGGGCTCCCCATAGACAAAATTTCCACAGCTGTTATCCCGGTTATGACAACAACTTGTCCCCATACGGCAATGTACCTTGCCATGGCTGAAAATAAGGGGATACCCCTTGCAAAAATCAATGGAACAACAGAAGGTGACCCCTGTTCCCTTGGCGGCTGCTTTGACACCTCCACTGTACCGATTAAACAGATGACCAGATTATGCGCCGATTTAGTCGAATGGTGCGCCTTTAATGTCCCCAAATGGAATCCCGTCAGCTTTACATCCTACAACTACAGAGAAGCAGGAGTTAATGCGTATCAGGAAATAGGCGGGCTCCTCTCTTCTGCTGTTTTAATAATTGATGAAGTTCTGCAAAGGGACAGGGGGCTTACAGTCGATGATTTTGTACCCCGCCTTGCTTTTCATCTATCTGCACATAATGACTTTTTTGAAGAGATAGCAAAGATGAGAGCCGCCAGAAGAATGTGGGCACATTTGATGACAGAAAGATATAAGGCAAAAAATCCCAGAACAAAAATTTTAAGATTCCATGTGCAGACAGCAGGTTCCACCCTTACATACCAGCAGCCCATAAACAAT
>JAUVKE010000504.1 GCA_030592105.1 Desulfobacteraceae bacterium | reverse complement strand
GGGGCCAGGATTTCGAGGTGGTGGCGCTCAACCTCGACACCCGCAACCCCGAGCGGCCGCCGCTCTGGATGAAGGAGAACGGCATCGCGCGGCTCGCCTACTACTCCGATCCGGGCGGGCGGGCGCTGCCGGTGCTGCAGCAGGGCGGCGACGCCCCTGTTTTACAAAATATAAAAGAAGCTTTAAAGAGCACACACCAACTACAAAAGAGATGGCTATGCTTGATAATGTGATCTTTAATGGGACTGCAGGGGCAGTGCAGAGACTTTTAAGGTTTAAAATTTCAGCTCCAGCTACTGCCGGAACAGATAGGAGAAAAGAATATTTTGCTGCTGTTTTTCTGTTCAAGCCTAAAAAAATGCCCGCTGCAATGGTGGAGCCTGATCTTGATATTCCCGGCAAAATAGCAATCCCCTGGATCAGGCCGATGAGCAGGGCACCTTTTATTGAGAAATTTTCAACGGTTTTATTATTATTTTTGATATTTTTGGTTCCCCATAACAAAAACCCTGTGATAATGAGCATCATTCCTGTGAGGATGATGGATGAGAACAATCTGTCCACAAGGTTATGAAAACCCAATCCTATTATACCGGTGGGGATAGAACCTATAATAATCAGAAAAGCCAGTTTCGCTTCAGGGTCTTGATTTATACGGGCCAGGCTGTGATTTTCCTGTATGAATGATTTCAGGAAAGAGGATAAAGAAATAATAATCGACTGTATCTCTTTTCTGAATATAACTATCACAGCCAGTAATGTTCCAAAATGGACACTTATATCGAATGATACCATTGATTCTTGCAGATTAAAAAAATTCTGAAAAATCACAAGATGCCCGGAGCTGCTCACAGGAAGAAATTCTGTTAATCCTTGTATTACAGCTAAAATTACTCCATGAAAAAATTCCATTTACAGGCCTGCTGTATCCTTTCCACAATGTTTACATATTTTTGCTCTGGTTTTTATTATCTCAGCACAATATGGACATTCCCTTGTAAAGGTTTTTTTATGTATTTTCTTTATAGCTTCGTCAACCTCTTTTTGCATTATTTTATTTGGGAATTTAACATTTTTTATCGGTTCCAGTGCTTCTATCTCACCTATGTCGCCTATTATTTCTGCAGCTTTTACTCTGACCTTGGCAGGTTCGCTGGGGTCAAGGAGGATTCTTAGAGTTGTAACTGAATCTTTTTCAGTGTAGCATCCCGCCAAAATGGAAAAACCTTTTTTTATATTTTCCTTAAGTATTTCCTGCTCAAGGAGAACCTGTTCGTTAATTATTTGTTCTGTTGCTCCAATTTTACTAAAGACCGGCATGTATTCGAAGGTCTTTGATCCAGGATAGCATATACATCTGCATGAAGCCCTATGACCGTAATTGTCCATTATATCTTCCCAGCCTTTTTCAAATTGGGGACATTCATCATTAAAGCAGACAAACATGTATGGTACGCCCCAGCCCAATCCATCGCTAAAAGCTATGGGGGGGACCTCCCACAGGTCCATCTCTTTGTTGCAATGGGGGCAAACAGGTTTTTTTTGTTTTAATACTTGTTCCAACACTTGTTCTTTTGTTTCAAAAGCCATATCTGTTCTCCGGCTGAAGGTTGTTTCTTACTGCGTAACATCCAGGCTCAAAAGAGGCTGGGGTAGTCCATTTTTTTTTCAAAATATTCAGTTGTTTAATTTATAAGCTGTATCTCTTGGTTTGCATATTAAACATTGGGGTTGTTTCTACCTTTGGCCATCAAATGTCTTTAGCTGAGCCATGGTGAAATTTAAAAAACTCTGGTTGTTTGAGCGCAGCGAGTTTAAGAGGTTTTTAAATTTTATTATAGCTCAGTCTATT
>JAUVKE010000424.1 GCA_030592105.1 Desulfobacteraceae bacterium | reverse complement strand
ACCCACCAGTAACAAACTTCTGATAGCATGGGTTTTGTAAGATCAGAACCTAATTATTCAGAGGAGAGGAGGATGTTAACAGTGGATCAATATGAGTACATACGCATTGCACACAGGGTTTATGACAAGGGTATCAGGCAGATAGCAAGAGAAACAGGGCATTCAAGGAACACAGTAAGAAAAGTGTTAAAAAATGAATATGTAGGATACTGCTCCCGGCAAAAGCAACCGTATCCATCACTTGGTCAATATCTGGCAACAATAGATAAATGGCTTGTGGGTGATAAGGATATTTCTAAAAAGCAAAGGCATACAGGCACCAGAATCTATAACAGACTTAAAAATGAAAAAGGTTATCAAGGATCAATTGCAACCGTATTGCGATATGTAAGAATGGCCAGACAAAAAATAGGGATTGGCGGCAGACAGGTTTTTATTCCATTAGATCCGCCGGTGGGTCAGGAAGCTGAAGTAGACTGGGGAAGGTGTACAGCAATTCTTGATGGGCAAAAAGTTTTGCTTAAATTTTTGTGTATACGTTCAAAATTTTCCGGCAAACATTTTGTTCGATGTTATCCATGTGAGAGACAGCAGGCTCTGTTTGATGCACATATTAAAGCTTTTTCTTTTTTTGGAGGTATTTTCCCTGTCTTAATATATGACAATCTTACCACTGCGGTTCAAAAAGTCTTTATGGGTAAAAAAAGAATCCTGCAAAAAGAATTTAAAAAATTCAAGGCATATTATAATTTTACTTCAAGGTTTTGCAATCCTGGGCAGGGTCATGAAAAAGGAGGGGTTGAAGGACTTGTTGGCTATGCAAGACGTAATTACATGGTTCCGGGTCCAAAAGCCAAAAACCTTGAAGAATTGAACATGATGCTTTTGCAGGAATGCCAGTCTTATGGGGAGCATCGTATAAGCGGTAAAGATAAATCAGTAAATGAACTGTATGAGTTAGAAAAGCCCCATTTGCTTAATATTCCTAAAATAGAATTCAGTAATCTGCAAACTGCAAAAGGAAAAGCAGATAAGTATTCCACTGCAATAATAGATAAAAATCGTTATTCAGTGCCGACAAAATATGCATATTTAAAACTTCGGTCAGTTCTTAAAGTTAACAGTATAGAGCTATATTATGGTAATAAGAAAATAGCTGAACATGAAAGGTTGTATAATGTAAATCAATGGAGCCTTGACCCATCCCATTATCTGGAACTTATCAGGCAGCGCCCCCAGGCATTTGCAAGTGCCCGTCCAATAAAACAATGGAGAGAAACCTGGCCTGACAGCTATGAACAACTCCTTACCCGTTTTTGTAAAAACAAAGGAGAGACAAAGGGAATCAAAGATTTTATTAAGGTTTTGTTACTGCATAAAAATCACAATGCACAAGACATTGAGAATGCGATACAAAAAGCCCTGAGAGCAAATGTAAGCTGCAGTGATGCAGTGATCCAGATATTAAATTCATCAAAAAAATCTGATACTATTTTCACCTCTCTTCCAAACTGGGAGATTCTTCCGACACCTGATGTTACAGTTTATTCTCAATTAGGAGGTGCCTTATGAATGCAGCTCTTACAGCAGTGTTAAATGAAAATCTTCGCTTTTTAAAACTGACCACTATAATAAATAACCTTGAAAATATTCACCGACAGGCTCTGGAGAACAAACAAGGCTATAATGAATTCTTATTAAACTTAACCCAATTAGAAGTCCAGATTAGAAAAGAAAATGGTCGCAAAAGAAGAATACGAGAAGCTGCATTCCCCCTGCATAAACCTTTTGACACATTTGATTTTGAGGCAGCCCCGGACCTGGATGCACGATTTATTAATGACCTTGCCGCTGGAAGCTATATAAAACAAAATAAAAACATAATATTCCTCGGTAAAAGCGGTACGGGTAAAACCCACCTTGCCACAGCCCTGGGTATTGAAGCCTGTGATCAGGGCATAAGAACCAAATTCATTACAGGATGCGGTCTTGTAAATGAACTCATAGAAGCCCGGGATGAAAAAAGATTAAGACTGCTAATAAAAAAATACTTTAACTATGGTTTGCTGATCATTGATGAATTAGGGTACGTACCTTTTTCTAAAGCAGGAGCAGAGCTGCTTTTCCAAGTTTTAGCTGAGCGGCACGAACGTAAGCCGGTAATTATAACCACCAACAAAGGATTTGGAGACTGGACTCAAATATTTGGAGATGCATCTCTTACAGCAGCCCTGCTTGATCGTGTAACACACAGAGCCCATGTAATAAATTGTTTATGGCAAAGCTATAGATTGTCTGAAACATTAAAAAACCCAGGGGGAAGTTATGGAAAAAACCGTATATAATTTTGCAAAAGGTAAGCTTGAGACAATTGAGATAGATTTTACTCAGGATAATACAACCTGGTTTGATTACAGCAAAGAAAATACAAAGATCCATATGCTGACAGATTTTGAAGACGGTTTATTAATCACAGAACATAATTTTAATTATCCGGTTTT
>JAUVKE010000469.1 GCA_030592105.1 Desulfobacteraceae bacterium | reverse complement strand
AGACCAAGACGAATTTCAGCAGGAAAAACAGAGCCATCTTTACGTTTATTAAGTCCTTCAAAGGTAACTGGCTGGTTTGGTATTAATCTGCTCCAGAATGTTTTTGTATGGGCCTGATCCTTAAGTTCAGGGGATATGTCCCATGCATTCATCATGAGCATCTCTTCACGGGTATATTTCAGACTCAGGCAAGCCTGCTGATTGACATTTAAAAGACGGCCTTTATTGTTATACAGGAATATGGCATCTGCTGCCTGCTCCACAACAGTACGAAATCTAATTTCACTTTCCTGCAGGGCGGAATGCTGTTTTTCGATCTGGGTCAGCATATCGTTAAAGGCGTTTATGAGCAGCCCGATTTCATCTTCGCTACCTTTAACTGCACGCACAGAATAATCACAATTTTTTGAAATAAGGCCGGCAATATTGACTAAATAAAAAAGGTGTTTTAAAACAGCTCCCTGCAGCCTGCCGGACAAAAAATAAGCCGCCCATGAAGTCAGAATGATTGTCAATACCAGAGCGATTGCGCCTCTCCCTATAAAGTTGGATAATTCTTTGGTATCAGACAAAAGATAGAGTGTACCAATATGGCTGTTGGACAGGATAATCCTGCGCCACATGACCAAATGCTTTTGAGCAAAATCATAACCATTTGGTCCAGGGGTGGGAGGATGGGGAAACGCCTCTTTTGTGTCACGATTATAAACAGCAAATATCATGGAGCCAGGGCGGAAGATAACTGCCTGTTTAATCGATGGCTTGGCCTGTAAAGTCTGGAGAACCGAGGTGGCATCCTCGGGATCATTAAATGTTAATGATGCCTTGCAGTTATCAGACAGCATGGCCGCCAGAGTTGAAAGGTCCGCCACCATTCTCTGTCTGAAATCGAACCATCCATATATTATAAGAAGCCCGCCGGCAAGGAACATTGCAGAAGAACAGACCACCATGATAATTACAATAAATTTCCGCTGAATGGAAAATTTTGGCGGTATACCATGGGTTGTTTTTATATTGTCCATTTATTTTCCTCTATCATAATCTTTTCCCATCACCCGGGTAGCTAGTCTGAGTAATTTGGAACGAAATTTTATCCCTGCCTCCAGGGCTGCTTTTTGATTAATCTCAAAAGCAACTCTTTCTTTTTTTTTTTACAAAATTGATCATACCCCCCATCTGGAGAAATCCGTCAACCTCGCTGACTGTTACCACAGGATGGGTTTCAAGGGATTTTATGAGGTCAGGTATTCCGGCGCCAAAAGCCGAGGTTATAAATAAAATATGGCATTTCCCCAAAGATTCGGCGGAGGTATTTTTGCCGAATTTTTTAATAATCAGTTTTTTACCGTTAACCGGGTCGCTTTCTATTTCTTTGAATATATCTTCAAAAAAATCCTGGCCTGTTATGCCGATCAGTATGGGAGAATCATTTTCTGCAAAGGTACCATCCGGCCATTGTGTAAAAAAAAGGAACTTGTATAAAAAAGCGGCTTTGATTTGATACTCTAACTCGACTTCAGCATAGCATGTTGGTGATAATAAAAAATTTAGTAAAATGGAGCATATAATAATTTTTTTTTTCATAGATTTTATTGTTTAAAAGCCGTATTTAGCCCCAAACAAAAAACTGAGACCAGGAGCAGAATAATCACCATGGATTGAACCTGCCGGGGCAGGATAAGAATAATTACGATCAAAAAGATTATATATGGAAAATTCAATATCCATTTTTTGAAAAAAACCGGAGGCCAGCAAAGTAGCATTGACAACAGTATATCCCGGCATTGCTTTCCGCCTGTCCGATGATGACCTGGGGGATTCTTCCTGCCAGTAAAGGTTCAAATTAAGGCTCAGGTATTCAATAATGGACCAGGAAAAGGAAGCATTCCCTTTATGGCTCGGGACATCAGGAAAAGACCGGCCGTTTTCAAGGTTTGAATCGGTATAAGTATAATTAGCAGTCAAAAAACTCCCCTCTGTAAAATCGAAACGTGCTTCAACCTCAATTCCATCAACTTTTGCCGAGTTAAAATCCTGGGGCGTTTCTTCTTCCACAGGAATGGAAATCAAGTCATCTAATTCATTATGGAAATAGGTAATGCGGCAGTTAAATATTTTGGTGAATCTAAAGCCGAGACTCGCCTCAAAAGTTTTTATCTCTTCGGGGTTTGCATCTGCATCCCCTTTTTTACCGCTTATATCTTTT
>JAUVKE010000120.1 GCA_030592105.1 Desulfobacteraceae bacterium | reverse complement strand
TGAAGCTGTTATCATAAAACCTGCGGGAAGTTTTTCTATGGAATCTCCATGGCTCATCCAGCAGGTGGTCTTATCTTCTATTTTGTCGAAAATATTCTCTTTATCATTTATTTCAAGCTCTGCAAACCCGTACTCCCGTTTCCCTGTTTTTTTGACGCTTCCACCCAGGGCATCAACCATAAAATGGAGTCCATAACAGATGCCGAGTATCGGTATGTTTAACTCAAAAATTCCTTTATCAATTTTCGGACTGTTTTTTTCATATATACTGGCAGGCCCTCCTGACAATATAATCCCTTCAGGGTTTAACGATTTGATATAATCAGAGTCAACATCACAGGGGTCAATCTGGCAGTATACTTTGCATTCCCTTACCCTGCGGGCTATGAGCTGATTATATTGAGAGCCAAAATCAATTATAAGAATCATTGAGTTGCACCTTTAAAAAATGTAATTATTCAGCTATGCTGATTTTAGCATGCTTCGGGTATGATCTGATTAAATTTTTGAAATTGTTTGAACGTATTAGAGAGCGTTAAGAAAGGACCCATCAGGATTGAACCTGGTTATATCGTTTTCTGGTATGCTTTTGCGTAAATTCATATTTTTGGCAGGTTCTTTTTTTACGACCTTTTATATGTGAGTTTTTCATGATTTAATCAGATTATAGATGAAAGTATACGTATCAGCTGAATAATTACTAAAAAATAAAAACTGTCATCACATGTCATGAATCAGACAGCCGTAACTTTAAATTGTTTCCAGGAAAAAGTATAATTTTATAATTACTTGAATTTTCGAAAAAATGTTGTATTTTTTGGCATATTGATTGCTTGGCTAACAAGTTGTATTTTAATAAAATAGCAAGGTTTATACCATATCCGCTAAATATGTTATTATTTTTTCCGAAAACTCAAGCACTTTAATACAACTGCTAAAAAATGTCAAAAAACAAATCATGAGTTTTCATGGTTTATAACTTTTAAAAGAATTCAGGCATTACAGCTTACAACCCAAGTTTATCTGCCACCACCTTTCTTTGATAGGCTCCATCTCCAAATAATAATTCCAGCTTTTTTGCGCTTTTTGTGTATAAATGAAGGTCGTATTCTTCTGTAAAACCTATTGCCCCTGTTACCTGGTGGGCAATTTTCGTTACATCTTTGTATGCCTCAGCACACCATGATTTGGCAATGGCTGCTTCATTTTCACTATCAAGTCCTTCACTTATCGACCATGCCGCAGAATGTGCCGTCAGTTTTGAAGTTTCGACTTTTGTAAACATATCCACACACATATGCTGTACAATTTGCAAGGCTGACAAGGGTTTTCCAAATTGAATTCTCCCATTTAAATAATCACGGGTCATATCCATTACCTTTTGCATACCACCAACGCACTCGCAGCTTTGCGCTGCAATAATAAGGGGCCAGATTTTTTTAATATAATCCCACCCTTTGCATTTTTCCCCGATAATCATTTCAGGCGAAACCATTACATTGTCAAGGGTGATTGAATAATCAATATGATTTCCGAAGATTGTTTTTAAGGGTTTAGCTGTAAGACCCTTTACTTTTCCGTCAACTGCAAAAAGAGTTATATCTGTATTGTCTGAATCCATTTTTGCAGCACAGATTATCATGTCCGAGACATTGGCATAGGAGACAAAAAGAACAGATCCGTTAAGAAGATAGCTTTCATTGGACTTTTTTGCGGTTATTCCCACCTGATTTTTGCCGTAAAAACCTTTTTCACCTGAAATAGCTGCAGTAATAATACTTTTACCCTCTACAATCTTTGGTAAATATCTGTTTTTCAACTCTTCTGATGCATGGTTCTGCAGCAAAAATCCACCCAGCAAAACCGTAGAGAAAAAAGGACTTGGCACAGCACCTCTCCCCAATTCTTCAAAAAGAATGGCAAGATCCATAAAGTCGGCTCCTATGCCGCCGAATTCTTCATCAATGGCAATCCCCAGCCATCCCAACTCTGCCATTTTTTTCCACACCTTTGAAGAATACCCTTTTTCATCAACTATGAGTTCTCTAACCAGAGACGCGGGAATTTCTTTTTTTATAAATTCTCTAGCTGATTTGCGTAAAATTATTTGATCCTTACTAAAATTAAAATTCACTGTAACCCTCCAATCTTATTGATAATAACATGGGAACCCACTTTTGTAAAAACGAAAATTATTTTAAAGAAAGTTTTAATCCGCGTTTTGCAATTATATTTTTAAGTATTTCCACAGACCCCCCCTGCAGGGTATAGGACGGACTCATGAGATAAGACTCAGCTACAATTCCTTTGAAAAGAGCTTCTGGGGAATCGGGCATAATAAGCCCATGGAGACCCATGATGTTTGTAGCCATATCAGATAATTTCGCCTCAAAAAGAGTGCATAAATTTTTGCCGATGGCTGCTTCATAATCAGGGATCTTGCCATCATCGAGGAGAGTGGTTACATAATAGATATATTTTCTTCCCACCTGGAACTCCACTTCCAACTTTGCCAGGCTGTCTCTTATAATGGGATCTTTTGAAAGGGGAACTCCATCCTTTTCCGTATTTTTTACATATTCAAAAAGAGCTTCTTTGGCACTGTAATTCTGAATCAATCTGTCAATTGTAGCCCGTTCATAAACCAGATTCGTCATTATCTGACGAAAACCATTACCTTTTTTCCCTATGAGATATTTTTTATGAATTTTTACATTATCAAAAAAAACCTCATTAAATGAATGGAGCCCAACCATATTAATAACGGGACGGATTGTTATTCCCGGAGTTTTCATGTTGATCAGTATTTCACTAAAAGCATTGTGCCTTGGGGTTTCGGAATCAAAACTTGTCCGCATAAGGCCCCATCCATAATCGGCTGAATGGCCATGGGATGTCCATGTTTTTTGACCATTTAAAATAAAATAATCCCCTTCTTCCACCGCTGATGTTTCACACGCAGCCAAATCAGACCCGGCATTGGGTTCACTAAAGAGTAAACAGAAACTCACCTGTGCATTAAGCATTTTTTGTAAAAATTCATTCTTGAGAAAATCTGAGCCGAAATGTATAATGCCGGGCCCAACCTGACGGTCTGCAAGATAATGATATCCCACTGGTGCCCCGGATTTAAGAAGCTCTTCCAAAATAATACATCTTTCAAGATACCCTGCGCCCTGGCCTCCAAATTCCTTTGGCCAGGCAATCCCGATCCACCCTTTTTCTGCAAGCTTTTGTGAAAATTCAGGAGAAAATACAAGTTGTAAAGAATCGTTGGTAAAAGGATATTCTCCTTTTTCCTTTATAGATTTTAAAAAAGCTCTGATCTCTTTTTGTAATCTGCTTTGTGCTTCTGTTAATCTTAAATCCATTATCTTTCCTTTTTGTTAAAAGTCACTAATCACTTCTTGTCTAGGTTTTCAAAAGAATATGGGCTTGGCTTTATTTTGAGTCACTTATTGCTGAGTTGTGTCCGGTTAGAAAGTTGCAAGAAAGAAAATACTTAAACTCCCCTCACGCAAGATTCTAACCGGACACTACTGAACTCATATCCCAAAATGTCCGTAAAACCAACTCTAAAAATATTTAAAGCCCCAGGTGAAAACAGCCTGCCTGGGGCTGGGAATATCGTTTTCTGTAGTCCTCGGTCAGGTAAGGAGAACCATGGGAAAACAGAAATTTTCATGTAACTATAGATTGTCAGATGATAACCCCATTTTAAAATTTGGCACAAGGCCAGAGGGAGGAATCCGTATTATAATACGCAGGCGACGATTAGGCAGTGAAATTATTTATGTGACGATCTATATTCAGTTGATGTGTATGGCTTCAGGCATAATGCTGAAGCATATCTGCTATCAGCACAGCTGAATATTATATTTTCATCAACCAAGCTTGGCACCTACTATAATAGTACTTACACAGCATCCAGGAGGTTCCCCCCCCATGTTGCCGGTGAGTCCCATGACTGGATCGTTGATTTGTCTTTTACCTGCTCTCCCCTGAAATTGTGTATACATTTCATAGAGCATCCTGATCCCTGAAGCACCTATGGGATGGCCAAAACACTTCAGCCCTCCATCGGGCTGCACTGGAAGGCCGCCGTCCAGATCAAAAAACCCGTTTTCAATGTCTTCTCTTACTTTTCCCCTTGGGCTAAACTGCAGATCCTCCATAAAAACAGCTTCTGTTATGGAAAAGCAATCGTGAACTTCAGCCATACTTACCTCTTTTCTGGGGTTGGTAATGCCGGCTTCTTTATAGGCTGCTAATCCAGACTGATAAATCTCTTCAACATGGGTATGGTCATAATCATCCCTCAGCCTGTTTTCGCCTCCTGTGGATATCTGGAGGGCTTTTATATACATGGGATCTTTGCGAAATTCTTTGGCTTTGTCAGCTCTTACTATTATAGCTGCCGCAGCTCCGTCGCTTACACCACAACAGTCAAAAAGTCCCAATGGCCATGATATAATTGGCGCATTCATAATCTGATCCATGGTGACTTTGTTCTGAAAATGGGCTTTGGGACTCAATAATCCATTTTGATGGCTTTTGTAAGAGACTCTGGCCAGCATTCTTTTGCCTTCTTCCGGGCTAAGTCCGTACCTCTCAAAATATTTTGTTGCCATAACAGCAAACATGGCAGGCGCAGTTGTGGTGGGCGCAACACCCGCTGCATCGTCTGCCATTCCTCCTGCTGAAGCGGTAAATGGAAGGTCCAGGCCGCTGTAGCCCTGATCCTTTAATTTCTCATAACCCACTGCCAGGGCAATATCACAGACCCCGGAGGCCACAGCATAAGATGCATTTCGTATTGCATCAGATCCGGTGGCACATCCATTTTCAAGCCTTGTGATTGGTATATAATTTAATTTCAATGGTTTTGATATGGTCATTCCGGTGAGGCCCCATAAGGTTCCCACCCATGCCGCATCTATATCTTTGGGATCAATCCCTGCATCCTCATATGCCTCATAAACAGCTTCAACTATCATATCTTCGGCTGAAACGTCCCAGCGTTCACCAAACTTTGTACACCCCATACCTACTATGGCAACTCGATCTTTTATACTTCCCGGCATAATATCCTCCTTATCGTAATGGTCTAATCTTCCAGTAATAATTATGGATCCCTCTGTTAAAGAAAAGTCTTCTAAATGTAAATTCTACTTCCATCCCGACTTTGACCTCCTGGGGATCACGGTCTGTTATGTCAAAGGCTGCTCTTCCGCCTCCTTCAAATTCAACAACACCAACAATAACAGGAGGATCAACGGATGTTGCAAGATTATCCTGGGTATATGTGAAAACACTGAGTTTTTTTTCAGAGAGCCCGACCATCTCACGTTTATCCTTTGCATGACATTTTACGCAAACTCTTTGGGGAGGATATTGCTGGGCACCACATGCGGTACATTTGGATCCATATAAGGCCAGATAGTCTTTTCTATGCCGCCATAACGTAACAGCGGCTATTGGCGTCCTGTCCGGCCTGGCAACAGGGGCAACAGGTACCAGCCCTTTAAAGGTCAAAAACTTTTGATAACTGGGGAGCTCCCTTTTAGATTCCAGCTGATGTTTAATTCCAATTCTATTTTTTAATTTTTCAATATTTTCTGTTACTTTAAGCAGGATTGCATCACAGCCATTACTGTAAGACAATACCATAATGTTATCCCCGGCCTTTGAACTTTCCAGCGCCTGGACAAGCATCATCAAAGGGAGTGCAGTTCCTGTATTTCCAACATTGGGCAATATGGAATCCTCATATTGCTCAGGGTTAAGGCCAAGTGCTTTGCCCATCCCTTTATGCCGCCTTATGGTTGGAGCAGTAATAACTACTCTGGCAAGATCCTGGGGAGCAAGACAATTTCTTTCAAGAAGCATAGTTGCAGCTTTGGGTACCAGCTGGGAATATGAGACTGTAAATCCAAAACGTTCCTCCCATGCTCTGACATAGGTCTCAGAACTGGGGCGCCAGACATCCATGATTTCATCAGATATGGAGATAGTATCGACTATCTCTGCGGCAACATCTGTATCCCCAAGGACAACAGCAGCCGCACCATCACCAAAGGTCTGTTCCATTTCACCCTGGGTTTGGGCTGCCCGCGTATCTCCTGCTGCAACCAGAACATTATTTAATGATCCTGCCTTAAGAGCATCAATGGCCGCAATCATGGCTCCGGTTCCCGACCTTAATGAATTGGTAAAATCCAGTGTTCTTGTTTCAGGACTAAAATCAAGCGCTGCCGCCCCTATGGTGGAAACCATTTTTTCTGCGTAGGGAGATGTTGTTGTAGCAAAATAGAACCCGTTTATCAGGGATCTATCCATCCCGGAAAGAGCGTGAACAGAGGCGCCAACAGACATTGACAGACTATCTTCATCGTAATTGGCCACAGAACGTTCTCCCTTGCCCCTGGGAGGAACATTCCATGCTTTGGCGATTTCCATTAAAGGGAGTCTATACAAAGGGATATAGGCTCCGTAAGAAGTAATACCTACCATTTTTCTAAATTCTCCTTATTTAAGGTTTCTAAAGTATGGAACAATGCTAATAGGCCAGGTTTTTAAAACATGGGTATCGATTCTATTTTTTGTACAGGCTTTTCAAAATTAATTTTCTAAAAATCTATATTTTGAGGATTTTATAATAAAAGATTAGACAAAATATAGATTGTTAGAGAATAACCCGATTTTAAAATTTGGCACAAGGCCGGGGGGAGGAAGGCGTATTTTAATACGTAGGTGCTCGATAACGCAGTGAAATTATTTATGTGACGATCTATAGCCTGAATAAGAGGCGGCAAGCGTCAGGTGCGTCCAAGCGGATTTGTTATGACAACGCTATTTTATTACATGGAATTTTAAAAAAAGCAAATGATAAAACAGAATATATTCTGGAAACGGGGCATGTTACTTGTCCGAAGGGTTTATGATTTTCGCATATATGGGAAAAAATAAGGATGGATCTGAAGGTGAGAGTATGCCCCGTGTTGAGGCTTGCATAACTTGTTGTGGAAGCCCCAACACGGAGCATGCTGTACAGTTTATTTATACTTGTTGCCCAAGGAGTTAGTACCTTACTCGTGAAACCCTGTCATAAAAAACGAGAAAATTATAATGAAAAATTAGCTATAAAGATGATGATGGGGCGGATATGGAATCCGCCCCTACTTGGGTTGCTGGCAAAGTCCGCCTTGGAACCTTACTCCTGGTTTTCTGTCACAAAAACAAGAAAGTCGTTATATGGTATCAGTTGTCAGTAAAAGCATATCGATATTAATTTATCTTCC
>JAUVKE010000354.1 GCA_030592105.1 Desulfobacteraceae bacterium | reverse complement strand
TCATATACAAGGCGCATTAAAGGTTGAATACTTGATGTATTCGGCCTTTGATGTAACGCAGTAGATGGACCAAAAGACAAACAATTTCGTTCAAGTAATTTCATTTCCGATCCTTAGATATTCTGTTCACGTTTATTCCTTGATTGCGGATCAGATATATTTTTAAATTCACCCAATGGAAACTCATTAACCACTTCATTTTCAATACGCTTTACGGAATCCACAGGAGACATGTGCCAATTTGGCGGGCATGCAGTCAAGACCTCCACAAAGCTGTAGCCTGGCCCGTTAATCTGTTTCTGGAAAGCAGTTTTGATATATTTTTTTGTCCGTTGAAACACAGCCGGAGAATGGACAGAGCCCCTGGCGCTGTAAACAGTCCCTTTAAATGTTGCGGCAAGCTCTGCAGCATGCAGCGGGTATCCTTCGGTTTCCGGATTTCTTCCCTCGGGAGTGGTGGATGTTTTTTGACCCACAAGGGTGGTGGGGGCAAGCTGTCCTCCCGTGGTCCCGTAATTGGTATTGTTATACATAATAGTAGTCAGATTTTCTCCACGGGTCATGGCATTGATAAAGCTCCCCGCCCCAATTGCTGTACAGTCCCCATCACCCTGTACACTGAATATAATAGCATCAGGATTAAGACGTTTAATCGCTGTTCCTGCATCCAGGGCACGTCCATGGGCGCATAAATTATAATCAATATCCCATGCGACCTGGACAAAGGAATGACATCCCACACCACCCATGCAGATCGCTTTCCCGGCAATATTCAAGTCCTCCAGAACCTCAGCTATAATCCTGTGCACAACAGGATGCTGACACCCGGGGCAATACATAATCGCTCCAGGGGGATCTTTCCATATTTTCGGATTCCCGCAAATTTGTTTTTTAGCAAGAGTGTTCATGATAATATTTTTTTAATCTCCCCTAATACTCTTCCCGGCATTATCATACCGCCATCTGTTGGGATATGTCTGTCCAGCATGCTGATCAGCCCAACCTGGGCATTTTCACCAACTGCAATTTTGACATCTTCAATCAACAAGCCCTGGCTATCTTCCACAACCAGAAATTTGCAACCCTTATCAGACTTCTCGCGCATTATCTGCTTTGGAAAGGGCCATAAAGTAATTGGCCGTATCATACCGACCTTAAGCCCCATTTCCCTTGCAATATCTATTGCCTCTTTTGAAACTCTTGCTGTATATCCATAGGCCACTATAAAAAGGTCTGCATCCTCCCCTTTGTAAACTTGATATCTGATTTCGGTCTTTTCTATGGGTTTATATTTTTCGAGTGTCTTTTTTATCCATGCTATATAGTTGGCATGGGGGGGAAGGGGTAAAACCCCGGGGGCTGAATTGATTGCCCTTGATTTTCCATCTTTTTGAAAATCGCTTCCCCGCAGCGCCCATTTTTTTTCTTCCAAAGGTTCAAATTTCAGTTTTTTTATTTCTATTGATTCGGATACCTGCCCCATAATGCCATCCATCAGCAATATCAAGGGATTTCTGTATTTATCAGCAAGATGAAATGCGAGCTGCATTAAATCATGAATCTCCTGGCCAGTTGATGGGGCTAAAACGATATTTTTATATCCTCCCTGACCACCTCCTTTAGTAGCTGTGACATAATCCATTTGAGAATGCCGTATACTTCCGGCACCGGGCCCTCCCCTTTGTATGAGTGCTATAACGCAGGGGAGTTCTGCAGCTGCACAATGGGAGATTGTCTCTTGCATAAGTCCCCATCCAGGGCTTGATGTAGAGGTCATCACTCTATATCCGGCAGATGCCCCTCCATAAACCATATTTATGGAGGCCACCTCAGCTTGTGCCTGAACAAAAACTTTTCCTCTTTTGGGAAATTCAGTTGCAAACCATTGAATCACTTCATTTTGTGGAGTTATGGGATAACCAAAATAGCCATCGCAGTCACTGTTTAAGGCTCCCCATCCCACAGCTTCATTCCCCTGGATAAACATTTGAGTCATACTACGCTACCTCCTTGATAAATTAAAACAAAACAGATTATTTTTATACTATAGATGTTCAGATAATAAATTTCATAAAGCCAGATGGCGAAACAGAGCTATGGTGAAATTTAAAAAACTCCGGCTGTTTAAGCGGAGCGAGTTTCAGAGGTTTTTAAATTTTATTGTAGCTCTGTCTATTGCTGAAATTCGACCAAGCTCTGAAATTATTGATATGAATATCTATATAGTGAATGTAAATTCCTGGTATATAAATTTTCACATATAGACCATCACATAAATAATTTCATTCAATTACCGGCCGGAGATATAGGATTATCTTCTTACTCTAGTCGTGTGCCAAATTTTAAAATCGGGTAATTATTTATACGGCGATCCACCAGCACTGATTATTTTTTTATCTATTTGTTTCAATGAAACGAGTTAAAACTTGGGGTGATGTGAAACAAATCCACACCATAAAAAACAAAAGGAATGTGAAGTTTTTACGAAAATAATATTATGCAGAAAAAATTAAATTGTACTTAATTCTGCTGAGATTTTTTACGGAAAAAATAATTTACTACTATTTCAAAGTGAAAATAAAAAACGGCAGATCTTTTCTTTTCCTTTTGTTCAATTTCAAAAAGTTCGTCCAGTTAAAGCAATATCCGGGTTGCCCGGCAAAAGGCAAAAAGCCTCAGCATCTATAAACCGTATGTACCCTTTTGGAAAAAAGTATATCTCATCAGATTTTTCATTGTAGAATATGTCTCCCACAATGTGAAAAATATGTTATCATTTTCAAAAACCTTGTCAATCTAATTTTTGGTAATGGGTCAAAGCTGTAACTTAGCATGAATGTCTAAACCAAATTCAACTTTATTAATCAATAGCCCTATGACAATATCATGCATTTCTTCTAACTTCGAAAAACAAATTGTTTTTCGTGTTAAACGTTTGATCCAAGTTCTAAAGTTTAAATTTTTTCGTTCAATTTTTTGAGTATTACTCTTGCCTACTTCATGTTTATCAGCCTCAAGGCAACGGTCGTAAGCCCCCCAATCGTCAGTGTAGTAACGGCTGATACCAAAGGGATCAAGCAATGTTTTTAGCTGTTTGAATATAATATCTTTGCGTTTGCCAAGTGCATAGGCG
>JAUVKE010000432.1 GCA_030592105.1 Desulfobacteraceae bacterium | reverse complement strand
CAGGGCGACCACGCATCTTTACAGGTTCATCGAGCAAATTAGGATCACGGTTGTATTCTGCCATAATCCGTTTAACTGTCGCCACGCCAATACCAAGAGCTTCCGCAGTACGTTTTACGCTGGGCTCTGCAGGTAACAGTTTGTTTCGGTCAAAATATTGTTTGACTGAAACAGTAATTTTCTTTTTTTCCGGCGATAATGGCTTGCCACGACATGAAATCATACTCTATTCATCTTCCAATTTAAATGAAGTTAAATAATAGACAGCATGTCATACGCTGACCACATTTGTCAAGTATCAATTCATCTGCTACGAGCTATAATTCGAGCCTGTAATTTTATGATAATTTATACATTGGTTGACACCATGAATAACGGTAAATATAATTACGCTTTCTTGCAGCTTCAAGTCAACATTAAATTTCTATAGAGTGTCGCATAATAAATTTCACAAGGCCAGAGGCAGGAAGGCGTATTATACGGATAACGCCGTGAAATTATTTGTGTAACGGTCTATAACAGGGAGAACAAAATAATGATCATCAATAAAACAGGAAAAATAATCGACAGATTATTTATGGTTGGGCATTCAGGTATGCCTGTTTATCTTATTGATGGAGATGCTCCGGCAATTTTTGACGCCGGGTTTTCATGCCTTGGGTCGTTGTATGTAAAAGAAATCAAAAAAATATTGGGCTCAAAGGAACCGACATTCTGTTTTTTGTCTCATTCCCATTTTGATCACTGTGGCGCTGTTTCATCATTTAAAACACATTTTCCGAATATAAAAATTATTGCTTCAGCAGGAGTAAAAAATGTTTTAAAAAGGCCAAATGCTATCGCTCTTATTAAAAAGCTTAGTAAATCCTCTGAACACCTTGTGCAGGATAGCATAATAAGTACAGGAGATGTTAATGATTTTTCCCCGTTTGATATTGATATAACAGTTCAGGAGAATGATACATTCAGGATTGCAGATGATGTAACAGTTAATATCATAGAAACGCCCGGACATACAAGGGATTGTCTGAGTTATTATATACCTGAAAAAAAAATATTGATTTCTTCGGAAGCTTATGGAGTTCAGGATACAACCGGTCATATATTTTCTGATTTCCTAATTGATTATGATATATATTATAATTCCATGGAAAAGATGCTTCCGCTTGAAACCAGGGTTCTTTGTACCGGCCATGGTTTTGCCTTTACAGACGAAAATGCTGTTAATTACAAAAAAAACTCCATGGCTGCATGCAGAAAATTCCTGGCACTTGTTAAAAAATTGCTTGTCGAAGAAAACGGGGATGTGGAAAAAATAAAAAACAGAATAAAAAAAAGTGAATATGACGGCAAGGCCGGATTTAAACAGCCTGAATCAGCATACCTGTTGAATCTGGACGCGCGTATTAATGTTGTTAAAAAGCAGATGGGGAAAAACCTGTAATAAAAAAACAGAAAATTGTCAGGCAATTAAATTTAAAATGAGAATTAAATCTGATTTAAAAGTTGATATTGGAAGACTTACACTGAAAAATCCCGTAATGACGGCATCCGGGACATTCGGATATGGGAAGGAATTTAATGATCTTGTTGACCTGAACCGCCTGGGGGCTATTATAGTTAAGGGGATTTCCATGCAGCCATCAATGGGGAATCCGCCTCCCAGAATAGTTGAAACATCATGCGGAATGTTAAATGCCATTGGCCTTGAAAATGTGGGGATTAAAGCCTTTGTTAAAGATAAGCTGCCTTTTTTAAAAAAATTTTCCGCTCCTGTTTTTATAAATATTTATGGCAAAAACATAGAAGAGTATGCACAACTTGCTTCTTTTATTGATGATATTGAAGGGGTAGCCGGCATTGAACTGAACATCTCATGTCCTAATGTAAAATCAGGCGGAATAGCCTTTGGCGTTGAAGCAAAATCAGCATTTCAAGTTGTTAAGGCCGTAAGGGAAAAGACCGGAAAACCCCTTATGGTTAAGCTTTCGCCTAATGTTACAGATATAACAGTAATCGCAAAAGCCGCAGAAGAAGGGGGTGCTGATTCACTCTCCCTTATTAATACTCTTACCGGAATGGCTATCGACAGTAAAACAGGACGTTCCAGACTTGCCAATATAACAGGAGGTCTCTCGGGGCCTGCCATAAAACCGATAGCATTGCGCATGGTCTGGCAGGCTGTGCAGTCAGTGAACATACCCGTAATTGGCATTGGCGGAATCATGACAGCAGAAGATGCACTGGAATTTTTGATAGCAGGTGCTTCAGCTGTGCAGGTAGGAACAGCTAATTTTATTAATCCCAGAGCCACAATGGACATCATAGACGGAATTGAATCTTTTCTAAAAGAAAAAAGGCTTCAAAAAATATCAGATATTATCGGTACTTTTAAATGATTGTACAATTTCGGGTATGGCTGGGGTAGGGGCACGATGCAGCGTGCCCCTCCGGTTTTCAATATCACCTGATAATTTTGATCGATTTT
>JAUVKE010000413.1 GCA_030592105.1 Desulfobacteraceae bacterium | reverse complement strand
CTCGGAATATCAACCATATGCCTGCGGTAATTTTTTGAGCAAGCCTTGATTTTGAAAAAAATTGCTATTCTCGGACAGCCTCCTATGTGGCCAAGATAAAATCGAGTCCGAAAATAATCTGCTGGAGATTCTAAAAAAATGGAGGATATAAGAACTCCGGTTTTCAAAATTAATCTATAGCCATGCTAATAAAAAAGGAAATCAAATGAGTGTTTATACAAAAACCGGTGACAAGGGTAATACAAGTCTGTTTAGTGGGGAAAGGATTAAAAAGTACGATGACAGGATAGATGCATACGGATCCATAGATGAACTTAATTCATTTTTAGGCGGGATAGTTTCTGCTCTGCCAGATGGTCATACAGATCTGTCCGATGAAATAACCAACATACAACAGGACCTCATGCTTTTAGGTGGGTGGCTTGCGGTTACTCCTGGTTCAAAGGCTGCGGATTTTCTTGATGAATTTGAAGAAAAAAAAGTAACCGATTTAGAAGAAGCCATAGATAAAATGGAGGAATCCCTGGAAAAACTTACAAAATTTATTTTACCGGGGGGACATCTTTCGTCAAGTTTTTCTCATATTGCAAGGTGCGTCTGCAGAAGATCAGAAAGAAAATTTCTTTCCCTCATGGATAAAGAACCTGATATGTACAACAATTTGACATCTTTTAATAATATTCAAAAATATATAAACAGGCTCTCAGATTACCTTTTTGTTTTGGCCAGGTACTGTAATAAAATTAATAATAGAGTCGATATTTTCAGCAAATAAGCGATAGGGAACGATGCTTGTTTCTTGGTCTTAGCCCTTGTTTTATAAAGTTAAAAGGAGAAACAGAGTATGAATAAATACAGACTTCTTATCGGTGGTAAACTTGTAACAACTAACGAAACTGTGGATGTGATTAATCCGGCAAATGAAGAAGTTTTCACTGTTGTACCAAAGGCCGGAAAAAAAGAATTAAACGATGCAGTAAAAGCAGCAGAAGAAGCCTTTAAATCTTTTTGCGGTACCACTATTTTGCAGCGTCAGGCACTTCTTAATAAAATTACCGAAGCGATCGTAACCAACAAGGACAAAATAGCCCCTGTTTTGACCATGGAGCAGGGGAAACCCCTTGAAATGGCCAATATGGAGATAGATTATGCAATTATGTTTTGCCAGTATTTTGCAGGGATCGATATTCCTGTTGAAGTTTTGATAGATACAGATGAGCAACGGGTTGAACTTCACCATACCCCGCTGGGTGTTGTTGCGGGAATTGTTCCCTGGAATTTTCCATTTTTACTGGCTGTATCCAAGATAGCTCCTGCGCTGCTGGCAGGAAACAGCATTATTGTTAAGCCAGGCCCCACAACTCCGGTAACAACCCTTATGCTGGGGGAAATCATTCAAAACCTGGTGCCTCCAGGATTGGTTAACATTCTTGCGGATAACGATGATCTCGGGCCGGAAATTACCGCCCACCCCGGCATTAAAAAAATTTCCTTTACAGGTTCCATAGAGACAGGCAAAAAGGTTATGGCTAACTCTGTAGATACATTAAAACGTCTGACCCTTGAACTTGGTGGAAATGATGCTGCAATCGTTTTAGATGATGTTGAGCCGAAGGAGATGGCCGAGCGTATCTTTGGCGCTGCATTTATGAACAGCGGGCAGGTATGTGTGGCGCTGAAACGTCTCTACGTGCAGGAAGGGATCTATGATGAGATGTGTGATGAGATGGCCAGGCTGGCCAATGGCTCGGTGGTGGGGGATGGCATGATGGAGGGTTCTCATTTTGGTCCTGTTCAGAATAAGGAGCAATTTGAGATTGTTAAAGGTTTTGTTGAAGATGCAAAACATAATGGGAAGATAATTGCAGGTGGTGAAATACCTGACAAACCAGGTTATTTTATCCCGATTACCATTGTTCGTGACATTTTAGATGGAACCAGGCTTGTTGATGAAGAGCCCTTTGGGCCGATTCTGCCGATAATCAAGTTTAAGAAAGTTGAAGATGTTATAAATCGGGCCAATGGTCTCCCCTATGGTCTTGGCGCTTCTGTCTGGTCACGGGATCTTGATAAAGCCCATGCCATTGCAAAGCAAATGGATGCAGGCACCATCTGGATTAATCAGCATTGCGCCTTTGGACCCCATATCCCTTTTCCTGCTTGTAAAGACTCCGGAATAGGAGTGGAATGGGGAAAAGAGGGGCTCTATGAATTTACAGCCCTGCGGGTAATTAATATTTCTAAAGTTTAGCCTATATTCTGTTTTGCGACTACTCACTGGATTCTTGCTTTCACAGGCATGACGGGCGTTTAGATTCAGACGTCATTCCCGCGGAAGCGGGAATTTATAGGCGTTACCCGGACTTATTGAGAAATTAATAGTTCTATAGATATTCAGATAATAAATTTCATAGGGCCAGATGTCAGAACTGAGCTATGGTGAAATTTAAAAAGCTCTGGCTGTTTGAGCGTAGCGAGTTCCAGAGGTTTTTAAATTTTATTATAGCTCAGTCTGTTGCTAAATTATCGGGTGCCTGCCTCAGCCCCCCCACCCCCCTTATAAAAACTATGGTTGATTT
>JAUVKE010000198.1 GCA_030592105.1 Desulfobacteraceae bacterium | reverse complement strand
TAAGAGAGATTAAAGCCAGGCATCCCCTTATGGAAGTTGTCATGCTCACAGGTCATGCAACCGTAGAATCCGCAATTGAAGGGATGAGGTTTGGCGCTTTTGATTACCTGATGAAACCTTGCGATATTGATCAGCTCGTTTCCAAAGTGACCCAGGCAGCCGAAAAAAAACAGAAGCATGAAGATAAAATTATTGAAGCACGTATAAAGGAAATTACTGCGAAGCAGGTTTAAAGAAAAAATTATGTCTGAAAATAAAAATATTCAAGAAGAGAAAATTAAACTTCTTCTTGTAGATGATGAAAAAGGGTACGTCAATGTTCTCTACAACAGGCTGAATAAAAGAGGCCTTGACGTTACAAAAACCTACGGCGGTTCTGAAGCAATTCAGGCTCTCCGCAAGCAGGATTTTGATGTGGCGGTTCTGGATCTTAAGATGGAAGACATGGATGGAATTGAGGTTCTCAAAATATTAAAGAAAATGGATCCTGTTCTTGAAATTGTTATGCTCACCGGCCACGGCTCAAAAAAGGCGGCTAAAGAAGGGATCGAGTGCGGCGCTTTTGATTATCTAACAAAACCGTGCGAGCTCGAAGAGCTTTTGTCCAAAATAAGAGAAGCACATGCAAAAAGAAAAAAGTCCTGATCTTCGCTGCTTCCGGTTAACCTGCAAGAGTGAGTTAAAGTTATTTAAGTTAAGGAGTAAACATGTTTTTTAAATCAAAAGGATTTCAACTGGTCATAGCACTGGCAATCGGCGTGGCCGTTTTGCTTCTGCCCAGACCCGAAGGAACTGAATTTAAGATATCCGGCGATAATGGCCGGATTTTTTTTAAGAATATCAACCAGCATTATACTCTGGTTCCTCAGGCTGAAGATAGACGGGCTTCAGGCGGATACATATACTTTGTAAAGGCAAATAATCCGGGGACAAATGAGGCAACTGTAAAATTTTTAGAAAAAAAAGCCGCAGAACTGCAAAATAATAAAATAAAGGTCGATTACGTCGATGGACTTTCTCCCAAAGCCAAACGATTTTTGGCGATTCTTGCGGTGCTGGTCTTTCTCTTTGTGCTTGAACCTATCCCTTTGGAGATAACCGCAATATGTATAGGGGTATTTTTAATACTGCTGGGAATAGGGGATACAAAAGAGGTCTGGGCGCCGTATATGCATCCTGTGGTTGATTTTATAATGTGCTGCCTGATTTTTGCAATCTCACTTGAGAAAACAGGCATAACAAAGCGGCTCGGATATTTTATCATAAAAAGAGCTGGAACCAGTGTGGTGAAATTTACATTTATTATTGCCATATCACTAGGTCTGGCATCGAGTTTTATGCATGATGCAGCAGCCTGCGCCATAGGAATTGTGACAATGCTTCCACTCATGAGAGCGGTTGGCATTGAGCCCAATACCAATACTGCAAAATTTATGATGCTTTCACTCCCCTTTGCATGCTCGTGCGGAGGAATGGGCACACTGGTCGGCGGTGGACGGTGCATGGTTTCAGCGGCATTTTTAAAAGAATTTACAGGCATAGAGATAACATTTCTTGAATGGATAAAGTTTGCGATGCCTGCGGCTATTATTACAGTGCCGATTGCCGTGCTTGTTGTTTATTTTGTTTTCAGGCCGGACCCCAAATTCAAGCTGCCTGAATTTGATGAAGACCTTGGCCCTTTAACATCTATGGAGAAAAGAACTGTTATTATTATTGCCTTATGTTTTATCTGCTGGCTTACAAAGGGGCTTCATGGAATACATTATTCAGTTACAGGCATGCTTGGAGTCAGCGCTCTGACACTTACAGGTGTTTTAAAATGGGAGGATATCAACGACAACCTGGAATGGGGTACGGCTCTTTTTATTTTTGGAGGTGGCATTTCACTAGGTCTGGCAATGGGCTACTCAGGTGCGGCAGACTATTTTGCGCATCTTTTCTTCCCTCTGATACAAGGTAAGGGCTGGATAGTTCTGTTTGTCGGGGTAGCTGTTTTCGGGGCTCTTGTTACAAATGCCATGGCAAACGTTGCTGCTGCCGCTTTGATATTGCCCATAGTAATTCCCATGGCGCAGCTTGAGGGAGTTGACCCGAGGGTTCTGGCTTTATGCCTTGGGACAGCCACTTCTTTTGCCATGCTTCTTGTCATAGGCTGCCCTCCCAATGCAATTGCATACAGTTACAGGTATTTCAAGGCTTCCGATCTCACAAAACTGGGCCTTGTGGCAACGCCTGTCTTGCTGACTGTTCTGATAATGGTGGCGATAACCTGGTGGAAAATTCTTGGTCTGGTATAGTAAATATTTTATTATGACGGTAAAAGTTGAGCGCTATGGAAAATGTTCGGATTCTTTTTATTGATGATGAAACCGCATTTCTTGATACAATCATCAAACGTATGAAAAAAAGAGGCTTTGATCCTGAGCGGGCTTCAAGCGGCAAAGACGGGCTGGCTGTTCTTGAGAAAAACCCGATTGATGTGGTTGTGTCGGATATCAGGATGCCGGGAATGGACGGTATAGAGGTTCTTTGTGAAGTTAAAAAGAGATATCCAAAAACGGAAGTTATACTCCTGACCGGTCATGCCACATCACAGGACGGCGTGGTCGGGATCAAGGAGGGAGCCTTTGATTATTTAAGCAAACCGATAGAGTTCGAACATCTGCTTGGCAAGATCAGTCAGGCTTTTGACAAAATTTTACGCAATGAGGAAAAGAAAAGGGAAGCTGAATTCAGAGTTAAAATGGAGCAGCAGATGATAGCCACAAAAAGGCTTGCCTCTTTAGGCACCCTGGCTGCGGGAGTCGCCCATGAAATCAACAATCCCCTGGCTATTATTAATGAGTCAGCCGGGTGGATGAAGCTGATTCTTGATAAAGAAGAACTTGCAGACATGCCGCGCAAAGCTGATTTTGAAATAGCCCTTGACAAGATAGATAATGCTGTTGACAGGGCAAGAAGAATTACCCATCAGCTCCTGGGAATTGTCAGGAAAGACAATGTGGTTTTATCGGAAGTAAATGTCAGGGAGTTTCTTGATGAAATTATTCAGATGGTCGGCGTGGAGATTAAAAACAAACGTATAGAAATAATAAAACATATTGACAACACGCTTACAACTGTGTGGATTGATCCTCACCAGGTAAGGCAAATTTTGGTTAATCTTGCAACTAATGCGATTCATGCAACCGCTGCCAATGGAAAAATTTTTCTAACGGTTGAAGATTCCGGCAATGAAATACTTTTTATCATAAAAGATAATGGTGAAGGTATACCCAAAGAGAATCTTGAGAAGATATTCGAGCCTTTTTTTACTACTAAAAGTCCTGGAAGCGGCACAGGTCTCGGCCTTTTTATTATCAGGGGTATTGTAGAAAAACTTGGTGGAAAAATAGATGTGGACAGCAAGATAGGAGTTGGAACCAGCTTTCGCATTGTATTTCCAAAACACCTGTAAAAAAAACGGGTAATTGAACCTACATAGATTATACTTTAGCTGATACAGCAAATATAAGGAGAAAATATATCATGATCAAAATACCAACCGGAATATTGATCGTAGATGATGAAGTAGATTTTACGCAAATGCTTTCTTTAAGGTTAAAAGAGGTTGGAGAAAAGGTCGTGTCCGTCCATAACGGGCAAGATTGCCTGGAAATCCTTGGAAAAAAGGATGATATTGATGTTGTTATTCTCGACATAAAAATGCCCGGGATGGACGGTATTGAAGTCTTAAAAGAGATTAAGAAAAGATTTCCCCTGGTGGAAGTTATCATGCTTACAGGTCACGGCAGCACGGAAACCGCTGTGGAGGGCATGAAATTAGGCGCTTATGATTACTTGATGAAGCCCGCTGATTTTAGTGACCTTGCAGCAAAACTTGAAGGAGCCAGAAAAAGAAAGGATGAACACCGGGAGCGCATAAGAAAGGCGGAGGTAAAACTTCTCTTGCGAAAAACAGGAGAAATTTAAAAAAACAAAGGGCCGGCGGCATAGTCGGCAGCAAGCTAAAAACCGGGCCTTTCGGATCCGGTTTTTTTTATTGTTACAAATTTATTTTTGAGCGAGTCCCAAGGACATGAAAAGAAGTGCTATAACCAATATGGAAATTCCTGCTATTATAACAACATGTTTTAACTGAAATCCAAAATTTCTTATCATGCCGTTTCCTATCAGCCACCACTTCCAGGGCTCTGTTAAATATATAAAAAAAGGCGCCCAGGCAGCAAGCAATGTAAGGCCTGTGGAAAATGCATATATGCTGAAAAATCTGACAAATCCCACCCTGTGCTGTTGCTTGCCCATAATCATTATCATAATCATATAACCGATACCTGAGGCTATAAAGGTCATGCCGAGGGCATTTATAAAAAATATTCCTCCCCAGACAAGGGGCTGTTTTATAGGCATTCTGCTTATAACGCTGAAAATGGAAAATAATAAGCCTGAAACAGCAAGGAAAAACAAGGGTTGTTTCAGGCTTATATCTTCCGGTAATTCCGTGAAAAATTTTTTTGGTTTTTCAAATATTTGTCTAAGGGTTTTAAAATAAAAACCAAGAGTAAGATTGTTGTTTACAGACATTTTTTTACCCTTAATTAAAATTTTGCAAATATTCCTGAAACCAGCATAATAATTGTCAGTACAAAGAAGATTTTTCTTTCAGTATCTTTGCTGAAATATACTCTGCCGTTTTTGTGAAAAAAGGTTTTTTTCCCCCTGTTAATATTTTGGTTAATATTTTGGGTAATATTCGGGTTAATATTTTGGGTAATATTTTTAGTTTTCATAATTAAAGCGCCTCTTATTTTACAAATTAATTTGAATTTTTAAAAACCAATGGAAACATAGAAAGCTAGAAACCGGGAAGTCCTCCAAAACCTCTGAGTACCCAGTATATCAATGTAATCACAAGGAGAACTATATTTGCCGCGAACCATATTGGAATTCCCACTCTTAGATAGTCTTTAGGCTCAAGGTAGCCGCTTGCATAAACAATGGCATTGGGCGGCGTGCCGATAATCAGACAATAGGCAAATGAAGAAGCTATTGCAGTGGACATGGCCATAAAGGGCAGATAGGCTGAGCCTGGATGAACAAGGCCGGCCATGTTTAATGCTATTGGTCCGACTGCCGCGGCCGCAGGCCCGTCAGCCATTAGATTGGTCATTATAGCCGTAAGAC
>JAUVKE010000497.1 GCA_030592105.1 Desulfobacteraceae bacterium | reverse complement strand
GTTCAAACAATTTCAATTGTTTTAATCAGATCACACCTGAAGCGTGTACGTAATCAATATCTTTTATGTAGTTGAATAGTTATGACAAATCAACCTTTAATAAACTTCCAGACACGTAAAAGTTCACTTACTCCCCATGCCTGAGCATCACAACCTCGGAGAGTATGTGGAAAATCTCCATCTGCAATTTCAGGGACATGCCCGACACACCCCTGATTAATATTTAAAACAGAGGAGGAAAGCCAGGCCAAAGCGGTTTTTCTTCCTCCTGAACCATAAACCATGCACCATGCCTCGCAAAAAGAAGGGAAAATCCATGTCCAGGCTGTGCCATTATGGTATGCCGGTTTTCTGCTGGTATCTTCATCACCAAGATATTTCCCCATATAAGGATTTGCAGGGTCGTTTAAGAGATGACCATTTTGCCGGATTTCCAGTTTGTAATCAATCCTGCGATCCGCCAGACTTCGAATAGCACCGGGAATCAAAAGTTCCATGCAGGATGAAAGAATCTGCCTGCTTATTTTAATATCCTTTATTGCTCCCATGGTAATTGCAAGAAGCTGATTGGGACGAAGATGATCATCTGCTATGGCATTTTTAGCAGATATGCCAAAATCTGCATGAAGGCAGTCAGAAAGATACCCCTGTTTTACTATAAAATAGTCATGGATCGATTTGTCAACCTTTAAAAACATTTTTCCCCATATTTTTTCACCCTGGTCTATATTTGCCAAAAAGAAAAGGGCTGCACGCCACAAAGCCTGAATCTCTATGCAGTAGCCCTGGCGAGGGGTAGATGCCGGATAATTTGTATCCATCCAGGTAAAATGTGCAGGACTGAACATAAGAGAAGATTCAGGATCTATGACAATATTATTTCTGGTTCCGGCAATTAGGGAATGCCCAATGGAAAGAAGAATTTTTCGTATAGTTCTATCGCCTGCTTTTTCATTTAGAAAATCATCTGTTTTCAATGCAGAGACCATATCTGAACAAGCCTTAACAAACCAGAGCTGGGCATCTGAAGTGTCCCTGTTTCCACCGCTGTTTCCCAGGATAATATTTGGTAGAGTCCCTTTTTCTTCAAACTGGCCAAAAAGCTTTAATACAGATTTTGCATCCTCAATTCTACCAGCTGAAATCAATCCTCTTGTAAAAATCAAAGAGTCCCTTCCCCAATCCAGAAACCATGGATAGCCGGCAATAACTGATTTTAAATTATTTCTTTTTACAAGATAGCTATCCAAAGCATCCTTAAGACCATCCTCTATTCCGATTATCTGCGGGCATTTCTCATAAAAATTCATCTCCTCTTTAAAAACAGGAAACTTCTGCTTATCCTCATCATCACTGCTTATGCGTGCATATAGCTCTGCTTTTTGATCTCCTTTTAAAAAAATCGAAAAATATCCAGGACTGAAAAGATCCGAATCCGCGTCCATACCCCGCTCTTTTTCAAGGGATCTGTACACCATATAAGCCCATTCCGGCTCATGTTCATATCTTCCTCCCGGAAATGTCATGGCAAGCTGGCGACCTCCGCCTGGACTGAAAAGAAAACCGTTTTCTTCAGGAGTAACAGATGCCGGGAAATGATGCTCAGGTCCGGAATGAGCCTTGGTAGTCTCATGAAAATCTCTATCTTCTATATCAGGACGTATGATAAGCTTGACTTCTTTTGAATCATTTAACATATTACCTATGTTTTCAGATGAATTCCTGAAAAATACCATCCTGAGCATATTTTCATTATCCATTATTTCCATGCCTACGGTAATAAATATATACTCACCTTGACCTGTTGGTATCTTATACCGCCAAAATCCTTTGGAATTGTATTGAAAAACAAAAGAATCGAAACAATCAAAAGATATTTCCCGTGAATAACCCTGAAAAACT
>JAUVKE010000061.1 GCA_030592105.1 Desulfobacteraceae bacterium | reverse complement strand
TGGAGGTTTATGAAGACTGGCACCGGAAGAGAATATCAATTAAACCGGGCTTAACCGGCCTGTGGCAGGTATCCGGCCGCAAAAATGTTACGGATTTTGCCAAAGTTGTACAACTGGACATTGCTTACATAGATGGCTGGAAATTCTGGAGGGATATATCAATTCTCTGGAAAACCGCCCTGATCGTTTTTTCCGGGAAAGGAGCAAAATGATAAATAAGAACAGACTCGGGTATATGGCTTTATTAATTCCTGCATTTATGATATTAATCTGCGCTTTTTCACTTCAGTATTTTCAGGTGATCGGTAACCTTTTAAACAAATGGAACACAGACGACTTCTCCTATTGTTATGTTGTGCCGTTGATCGTAATATATCTTATTTATAGCAAATGGCCCCAGTTAAAAACCACCGCAACCGGCTCTTCTGCCTTGGGTTTCCTTGTTTTAATCCTTTCCGGTTTTATATTTTTAGCCGGCGGGCTAGGTTCGGTGGAAACTTTTGTTTTTGCCTCCATCTGGTTTGCCATCATCGGCCTGTTCTTATTGATGGCAGGAAATAAAATAGCCAGGGAACTTACGTTCCCCTTATTTCTCCTGATATTCATAGTTCCCCTCCCCCCCTTTTTAAACAACCTCTTCACATTTAAATTAAAGCTTTATTCAAGCAAACTTGCCGTGGAAATGATGCGAAAAGCAGGGCTTTCCGTTTTCCTGGAAGGAAACGTAATCGACCTTTGGGTTACAAAACTGCAAGTAGTGGATGCCTGCAGCGGCTTGAGATATGTTTACCCTCTGCTGCTCATGGCTTTTGTTTTCGCGTATCTTTTTCATAAAAAATGGTGGGAACGCATTATTATTATATTGGCGGCTATTCACATCTCGGTTTTCTCCAATGCCCTTAGAATCGCTATTATGGGATATCTTACCCTTAAAGTATCCCCCACGGTAGCAGAAAGCTTTTTCCACGGTTTTTCAGGATGGCTCATTTTTATGGTTTCATTCGGATTTCTCGCTCTTTTGAGTAAAATTATAAAAATCATTAATAAAAAAATCGACCCCAAATTTATTCACAAAAAGACAAAAACAAATAAAAAAAATGCAAGGACGATTAAAATAAAAAAAATAAAAATATCATATCTGCTGGGAGCAGCCTGCATCTTCATCTGTTTCTGGGGGTTAAATTCATACCTTGGCTCTGCCATGAAAATCCCTGAAAGAAAAACCTTTGAAAATTTTCCAACCGCTTTTGGCGACTGGCAGGGTGAAAAATTATACCTGGAGGAGAATACTTTAAAATCTCTCTGGTCCGATGATTATGTACAGATATCTTTTCATAATCAAAAAACTGGGGACAATATTTACCTCCTGGTCCCCTATTATAAATACCAGGCCACCCGGCACACTGTTCATTCTCCGGTTTCATGCCTGGTGGGCGGCGGCTACGCGCCGTTGTCCCGAAAAATTATCACCAAAGAATTCCCCGAACCGTTTGGAACGGTAAAAATACGGCAGATGTACCTTGCCAAAAATGACCGAAAACTCCTTACCAATTACTGGTTTCAACAAAGAGGCCGGATAATCGTCAGTGAATATACCCATAAAATATACCTGTTCCTTGATTCAATCACAAAAAGACGCACCGACGGTGCCCTGGTTCGAATCGAAATGCCCCTAAAAGATCCTGATATTGAAAAAGGACAGGCAACAATAGATGCTTTCACCAAAGATTTAATGCAAATTTTGATCGAATACGTCCCGAATTAGTAGGGGCAGAATCCATTTCTGCCCTTTTTGTCTGTATCATTTTTTGCGGATATGGATGATGGGGCGGATATGGAATCCGCCCCTACTTTTATTAAAAACAAAAAAAAGGTAATATATCATGAAAACAAAATTATTCCAGACAGGCATTATTATCTTTCTGCTTACCCTGATCGCAGCGTGCGGCGGGATTGATAAACAAAAAGCAAATTTTTATGAAAAGGGCGTGGCACTTTTTGAAGAAGGTGAGTTAGGCAGGGCCACCATTGAATTTAAGAACGCAATCCAGATTGATCCCAAATTTGGAAAAGCATACTACATGCTGGGTAAAATAGCGCTAAAAGAAAAAAACTACCGCGGTGCCTTCAGCCTCATAAAGAAGGCTCTGGAGCTCGATCCTGAAGATACGGATATCCAGCTTGCCTCGGCCGAAGGGCTGATCATGACCCAAAAAATAGAAGATGCCGGGGAAATGATCAATAAAGTTCTTGAAAAAGAACCAGGTAATGAAAAAGCTATTCTCATGAAAAGCATAATTCTATTTAAAACCGACAAAAATGCCGAAGGCACCAAACTCCTGCAGGACATTATCGCCAATGGAGAAAAAAAGGATGAGGCCACCCTTATCCTGTCCGGATTTCTGAAAAAACAGAAAAAATATTCCAAAGCCGAGACTCTTATCAAGGCAGCCCTGGAAAATGATGAAAAAAACCTGGCACTGCTTAAGGGTCTCATAAACTTGTATTCGGCTTCGCAGGAAAACGACAAGGCCGAAGCGGTCTATAAACAAATTATTGATTTCTATCCGGAAGAAAAAAGCAATTCTCTCAGGCTGATCGGTTTTTACAGAAAAACAGATCAGCCCGTCAAAGGAGAAGCAATATTATCCAAACTGATCCGGGACGAGCCGGACTCCGCCCAATACCGCGGATTCCTGGCAAAATATTATGAAGAGCAGAAAAAAACAGACCAGGCCATTAAAGTATTGAAAACCGCCTGCCGAGATCTGCCTGAAGAACTCAGCCTGCAACTCTATTTGGGAGAGATATATCAAAAAAAGAAAGAGACTGATCAGGCCATGAAAATCTATCAGGAAATAATTAAAAATCATCCCCTCAAACCGGAAGCAACAGCCGCGGGAAATAGAATTGCCGGAATATATTATGCTGATAAAAAAATAGATCAGGCCATGACTCAGTTAAAAAAAATCCTGGAAAACAATTCCAGAGATTTTGCGGCCCATTCCCTGAAAGGGCGCATCCACCTGAACAGAAAAGAAGGACCCGATGCAATCAGCGAATTTCGCTTTGTAACACAGGAAAGGCCGGATGAAGCCAAAGGTTACATCTACCTTGCCCAGGCCCATCTTTTAAATAATGAAAACCACCTGGCCATGGAAAACCTGAAACATGCCCTTAAAGTTAAACCGGATGACCTGGCCGCCCTTGACCTTATTTCAAAAATTTATATTAAAAATAAAACCTATGATGAAGGGATCATAATCCTGAAAGAAATAATCGAAAAAGCCCCGGAGCATCTGCCTGCCTTGAGCAAACTGTCTGATTTTTACATGCTCACGGGTGACCTTGAAAAGGCTGGAACAATTTTAGCCGAACTTAAACAAAAAAAACCGAACGTAGCCGAGGCGTATATAAAATCAAGCCTCTTATATGCCAAACAAAAAAAGTATAAAAAAGCCGAAGCCGAACTTAACCAGGCCATTGCAACCCTGAAAGCCGCAATTCTGAAACAGCCGGAAAATCTTGGCATGAAACTCTATTTGGGTGAAATCTATCAACAAAACAGACAAACCGACCCGGCTATGGAAATCTATCAGGAAATAGTCAAAGACCACTCCCTAAAACCGGAAGCAGTAATCGCAAAAAACAGGATCGCCAGGATATATTATGCTGAAAAAAAACTGGATCAGGCCATGGCACAGTTAGAAAAAATCCTGAAAAACAACCCCGACAATTTTGCAGCCCATTCCTTAAAAGGACTAATTCATCTGGACAAAAAAGAAGGACTCAACGCAATCAGCGAATTTAATTTTGTTACCAAAAAAAGACCGGATGAAGCCACAGGTTACGTTTATCTTGCCCGTGCTCATTTTTTTAATAATGAAAAGCCCCCTGTAGAAAATCTAAAACAGGCCATGAAAAATCTAAAACAGGCTCTGGAGATTAACCCTGAAAATCTGGCCGCTCTTGATCTGATTTCGAAAATTTATATAAAAGAAAAAACCTATGATGAAGCCATTATAATCCTGAAAAAGGTCTCCACCAAAGCGCCAGACCATCTGCCTGCTCTGAGCAAGCTGGGTGATTTTTATATGCTAAAGGAAGACTTTTCAAATGCCAAAATAATTTTAGATGAACTTAAACAAAAAAAACCGGACATAGCAGATGCATACATAAAAACAAGCCTGCTCTACACCAAACAAAAAGATTATCCCAAAGCCGAGGCCGAACTTGATCAGGCCCTTGAGCTGCAACCTGAAAATCCTGAAATCCTGAAATATGCAGTCAAATTACAGGCGGCCCTCAATAAACCTGACAAGGCTTTGGAAAAATGTTTAAACCATTTAAAAAAATATCCAAAAACAGAACCGGAAACCCGCCTGCTGCTAAGCGGCATTTACAGCGGCCTTAAACAGTATGATAAAGCCAGAGAAGAGTTAAAAAAAATTATCAGGCTGAAACCGGACTCCCCAACCCCTTATATTGCCATGGGAGAACTTTATTACAAAGAAGGGCGTATAGATCAGGCAATCAAAGAGTATAAAGCGGCTTTGGGGAAAAAGCCTGATGCTGTAAAGCTGAAAATGATTATAGCCGGCATGTACAGAAAGAAGAATGATTTTAATAATGCCCTTAAATGGTATGAAAAAACCTATCGGGAACATCCTAAATTTGTGCCGGTTGTAAACGGACTGGCCTATATCTATGCGGAAAAATTTCCAACGCCTGAAAATCTCGCCAAGGCTGTAAAAGCGCTGACTGATATTCCTGAAAAGTTGCTAACTGCCCAAATTCTGGATACCTTAGGCTGGATATATTATAAAAAGAAAGATTACCAAAATGCACAAAACACTCTTGAACAGGCTCTATCACAATCGGAAACGTCCATAATCGAGTTCCATCTCGGCCTGACCTGTTTAAAACTCAACAATAAAGAAAGGGCCAAAGAGCTGCTGACCAAAGCCCTGGCTGAAGAAGGGAAAGGGTTGTCTGAAGATGAAAAAAAATCTGCTCTGGCATATCTGCAATCAGCTTTTTAAAACAACTGAATAATTCTGATTAATAGTTACGACAGCCTCTTTAATTTTTTCTTTTTCAAAATCACATTTATCAACAATTAATATCGATGTACTTAGTTTATTTGAAGTCGATACATTTTCGTTTGACACTATACTCTCCGTGTAACGTAGCAAATAACCGGATGCCAGAAGCTGCAGAGCGAAGCGGCGCAGCTTTTGGCAGTCCGTGTTAATTTGCCTTGTTATGCCCTTAATCAGCAATTGATGTAAGTGATGGGATTAGCAGCTCCACGTGGTAAATACTCCTTTACCGATTTACTAATATACTTTTTGCGTATAGCGTCTTCTGCCAATGATCCGTCAAACTCCCACCTATTTTTAACTTCAATATTTGTTCTTGGTCTAGTGTTGTATGGCAAGGTGCCTGCTGGCAACCATGAGTTGATTTTATATACTTCTTTCACCTCGCCTTTATATACTGTAAAAGCATAATCCGCCTCATCTTTGCGGGGGCCAACTCTCCAAACGCCACGAGTTGCTTCATACATTTCTTCTGCTGTCATCGAATCATGATAGAGCTTATTGATTCTGACAAAAATCGCTTTTTCATGGATCTTTACTTTGTTGTTCATTTATATCCTTTTATGTCAAACGGGGTCAAGTCTATGCTTGACCCTTGATGATAAAAAAAAAGGGTTAAACATTAATTTTGTCTTATCAAAAGAGAGTTTCGAAGCTTAAAAATATAACTGGAAAACTAAAAACATACGTATACAAAACAGATCAAAATTAATAAGGGTCAAAAGTAGACTTGACCCCATTTTTTTCATTACCCGATTTTAAAAGTGGCACAAGGCCAGAGGTAGGAAGGCGTATTGTAATACGCAAAGGGACGATAACGGAGTGAAATCATTTATGTGACGGTTTTAAATTTGATTCCTATTCATATCTCAGCGCCTCTATGGGATTAAGCAGAGATGCCTTTCTTGCCGGATACAGGCCGAATATCACACCAATCATCATGGAGAAAAAAAAGGATAAAAATATTGATTCAACAGAGACCACCGAGGGCCATTTTGCAAATATCGCTATAAGCTCAGATACGCCGATCCCTAAAAAAATGCCGAAAATACCTCCGGCCGAACAGAGTACCAGGGACTCGAGGAGGAACTGAAATAGAATGTCCCCGGTTCTTGCCCCCACCGCCATCCGAATTCCGATCTCCCTGGTTCGTTCGGTCACCGAAACGAGCATTATATTCATTATCCCTATTCCGCCAACAATAAGAGAGACCGAGGCAATACTTGCCAGGACAATGGTCATTACCTTCATGCTGGATGCTGCAGCATCCTGGATGTCGGCCATATTTCTGATGATGAAATCATCCTCTTTTCCTCCTTTGATGCGATGGCGTTCGCGCAAGAGGAGGGTGATTTCCTCCTGGGAACTCTTCATCAGTGTTTCGTCTTTAGCTGAAACAACGATCCTCCTCAACCGGCTGTGCTTGCCAAAGAGTCGCTTTTTGGCAGTTGTAAAAGGGACCAGAATGACATCATCCTGATCAGTGCCAAAAGGCGATTGCCCCTTTTCCTTTAAAAGACCGATCACTTTAAAGGGGACTCGTTTTATCCTGATAATTTCTCCAATGGGAGATGCTGATTGAAACAGATTTTCTGCCACTGTCTTTCCAATCACCGCTACTTTGGTCCCATACCTCACATCTGTATCGTAAAAAAAAATTCCTGATGCCTTTTCCCATTTTCTGATGGTCATATACCCGGGGGTTGTGCCAAGGACGCGGGTGGACCAGTTCAGGTTTCCATAAACCACCTGGGCAGTTATATTTGCTGTTGGAGCCGCCAATGCCACGGATGGACATTTTTCGACTATGGCAATGGCGTCTTCCGGTACCAGGGTACTTATTGTTCCCCTTCCCCCCCTGATTCCTCCACGGGTCAGGCTGCCCGATTCAATATGAAGCATATTGCTCCCCATGCCGGCAATTTTATCCGTGATGCTGATCCTTGCGCCCTGGCCTATGCCGACCATGACAATTACAGCGCTCACCCCGATAATGATACCTAACATGGTTAATAATGACCGGATCTTGTTTTTCAACAAGGCACGGCAGGAAATCTTAAGACCGGCAATCAGATTCATGAATTCACTCTGCTCAAAAAATTATCCTCTATGATTACACCATCTTTTAATTTGATCTGCCTTCCCGCAAAATGGGCGACATCCTGATCATGGGTAATAAAAATAATGGTTTTTTTCAGGTTTTGATTCAGGTTTTGAAAAATTTCCATAATTTCTCCACCGGTACTGCTGTCCAGGTTGCCGGTGGGTTCATCTGCCATAATAATGGAGGGTTTGTTTACCAGGGCCCTTGCTATGGCCACCCGCTGCTGCTCTCCCCCTGAAAGCTGGCTTGGGTGATGCTTTTCCCGTCCTTGCAGGCCGACCATCTGGAGCATCTCTTTTGCCAGTTCCCTCCTTTGCCTTGAGGATATATTTTTCATGTAATAAAGGGGGAGCTCCACGTTTTCCATGGCAGTTGTCCTGGGGAGAAGATTAAAATTTTGGAATACAAAGCCTATCTTTTTGTTTCGGATTCCGGCCATTTCATTCCGTGTTAAATGCCCCACATCAACATCTTCCAGCATATAGATTCCCGCAGTGGGCCTGTCAAGGCAACCGAGTATGTTCATAAGCGTAGATTTTCCAGAACCTGAAGCACCCATTATGGCGGCGAACTCACCGTTTGAAACAGCAAGAGATATCCCTTTAATTGCAGAAACCTCAACACCGCCGAGAAAATAGGTTTTGCTGAGATCTGTTACAACAATCTGTTTATTTTGCTCTGCCATTTATGGACGAAATCCTCTAAATCTAACTTTAAGCTGGGACCCGGCTTTTTTGGATATAACCGGTTTGCCGTTTTTATCAAGCGCCCCTGTTGCCAGAGCATCTTCTTCTTGCACATCCCCGGAAACAAGCTCGGTATATTCTCCATCCGTTATTCCGGTTTTTATCAAAAGATGTTCAAGGCTTCCATTCTTCATCCTCCATACATGTCGTAAGTGCTTGCCTTTAAGCCTTTTACCGGCTTTTTTGCCTGTTTTTAGATTATTTAGTTTTAAATCTTCCGGCGGTATAAATCTCAATGCCTCATTGGGTATCTTGACAATATTGCTCACTTGCTCAACTATTATGGTTACATTGGCCGTCATTCCAGGCTTTAGTTTTAATTCTTTGTTTTCAACTTTTATTATGACGTCATAGGTAACCACGTTCTGCACTATTATGGGGGCTATTCTCACCTGTTTTAGAATTCCTTCAAAGGTGGTATAGGGGAAGGCATCCACTGTAAATAATGCCTGCTGCCCCGTTTTTATACGGCCTATGTCGGCCTCGTCAATACTGGCATTAACCTGCATTTTGGTTAAATCCTCCGCTATCCTGAAAAGGAGGGGGGTCTGCATCCTGGCGGTCAGGGTCTGGCCTTCATCCACCTCCCTTGACACCACTGTTCCATCCACCGGGGACCTGATAATTGTATAATCAAGATTGGTTTTATCCCTTTCCAGGGCAGCCTCAGCACTTTTAACCTGGGAAAAGGATGCCTCGTAATCAGCCCTTTTGGAAGACAGGTTTGCTTTTTGGCCGTTTTGTTCGGCATTAGCGCTATCAAGCCGGGCCAGCGCTTCTTTATATGCCAATTCTTTTTGATCTCTTTCACTTGCAGATGCAAGGTCTTTTTGAATAAGTTCAACATATCTTTCATATTCTTTTTTAGCATAGGCAAGACCGGCCTCTTCCCTTTTTATCTCTGCGCCAGCACTTTTGACCTTTGCTTCAGCATAACTTATATTTTTAGAAATACTTTCCAGATTTGCCAGGGCAGTCTTTAATCTTGCGTTTCCTTGTTCTATATCACTTTGATAGAGTTCCGGATCTATCTTTGCGACTATATCTCCCTTTTTGACAATAGAATTATAATCAGCAAACAGTTTTAACACCTTGCCTGTTACCTGGGCTCCCACATTAACAATTATTACAGGATTCACGGTTCCGGTGGCCGATATGGTCTGCTCAATATCTCCTTTTACCACTTTCATGGTTTTAAAGGTAAAGCTCTCCTCTGATTTTAAGTAAATATAAACGCCAAAGGATATTGCAATAATAAAAAACAGAACAGAGATAATAATGCTTTTTTTCAATTTTCAATCCTAAATGGTATGGTTCCGACAGCCTTTTTAATTGTTGCCTCTCCAATTTTGTAATCATATAATGCCGTTATCGAATCGGTATTGGCTTCAAGAAAAAGCACCCGCGCATCAGTCAAGTCGATAATCGTTGCAAGTCCTACTTTATATCTTCCCTGTGCCAGCCTCAAGTTCTCTTTTGCCTGTTTAACGGCCGTTTTTGTGGCGCTTACTCTTTCTCCAGCCTCTTTCAAATTTAAAACACCCTGCTCTATTTCCTTTTTTATCTTTAATTTCAAACTGTTGACCCTGCTTTTTACACTTACCAAATTCTCCCCGGCCTCCTTTAATCTGTACGAAGTATCAAGACCGCTGAATAATGGTACATCCATGGTTATTCCGGCCCGCCACTCCCTGTCCAGGGGGGATGAATCACCTTTCCAGTCATAAGACATTCTGCCGGAAATTTTGGGGAGGTATTCACTTTTAAAAAACTTTATTTTTTCCTCGCCAGCCATGAGCCTGGCATTAAGTTCAAAAAGCTCGGGTCTGTTTTTGCAGGCAAGGAGAAACAGATCATCTATATTATAATCCTGTTTTACAAGCTCTGATTCATCTTTTATTTGATAAAATTCCGATCCGTCAATCCCGATTCCCATGGCATTGTTCAGACCGACTATGGAAAGCCTTACCCCGTTTTTTGCCTTGATAAGCGCAACCTTTGCATTAGATAAATCCACCTCGGCCCGGGCAACATCGATTTTCGGCCTGATGCCGGCTTTATAAAATCCCTTTATCTGCTTTAGATAAAATTCTGCCAGGGCAAATGCTTCCTGGTTGACTTTTTTTAATTTTAAGGCTTTAAGGTGACCGTAAAATTCATCTATTACCTGATATACTATTTCCTGGCCTGTGGTATTTAATAGATATGATACAGCCTCGGCCTCATTTTTACTCATTCTCCAGCTGGAAAGAGACCGGCCAAAATCAAATATATTCTGGGAAAGAAAAAAGCCGACAGCATAATTATCTCTCGATTTGGTCCCGGCAATGCCCGAAGTCCTGTCGTATCCTGATTTAAAATAACCGGAAGAAAAATCAAGCTCAGGAAGAAAGCTGGAAAAAGACTGTTTTGCCCTTAATTTGCCGGCTTTTGCCTCTGCTATTTTTGCTCTTATATCAGGATGCTGCTCAACAGCAATTCTTATACAATCCTCCAGAGTTAAGATCTCCCCTGTTATATCTGCTTCTTTTTTTTCCTGCCCGCCCCAGGCGATGCTCAACAGGAAAAAGAAAAGAATCAGGTAAACGCTGATAATTAATTTTACAGCATGCATATTCTGTTTGACCATTTTTATAATAGTAAGGGAACTGGAAGGAAATAATCTACGCATATCGTGCAGAATTTTTGTTCGTCTTCAAGGCGTGGTAACAGTTGCATAGTGAGCTATACAACTGTTACCGCAACGTAGAAGACGGACAAAAGGGCAAG
>JAUVKE010000184.1 GCA_030592105.1 Desulfobacteraceae bacterium | reverse complement strand
TTTGTAAGACCGATTATACCTGCCTTGGAAGATGAATAGTTTGCCTGGCCCGGGTTACCAAGGTGGGCACGGGATGACAGATTTACAATTTTTCCATACTTTTGCGCAACCATATGGGGTGTTGCAAATTTGCAGCAGTTAAATGCCCCTTTTAAATTAATATCAAGGACTTTATCCCAGTCGGATTCCTTCATGTCACGCATGAGCATATCCCGGGTAACACCGGCGTTATTCACCAGTATTTCCACCTTTCCAAAGGTTTTAACGGCTTTTTCAATGAGGCTGCTGGCGTCATCCCAGCTGGATATATCCGCAATTACATATTCCGCCTCATTCCCTTCAGATTTTATCTGGGCAACAGTCTCTTTTACATTATCTTCCATAACATCATTTGCAATAACCTTTGCGCCATTTTGAGCCAGTCTTTTAGATATTTCCCTGCCAAGCCCTAATCCGGCACCGGTAACAACGGCTACTCTCCCTGTTAAATCCATACTCATAGCACACCTCTATTTAAACCTTACGTTTAACCATTAATGCCACATCACCCTGCTGAACTATTTCACCGTTCTGGTTAACCACGGTCCTTCTTTTGGTGACAACGCCCCTGTCCGGCTTGCTTGTCTCCTTTGTTTTTATAATTTCAACTTCAAGGTGGATGGTATCTCCAATAAAGACCGGTTTTAAAAATTTCCAGTCCATTCCCATTAAAGCCAGAACATTCTCTTTTATGGAAATATTCATCCTGCTTTGTGTGAAAAGACCAGATGCAATAACAAAAACAAGGTTTCCATGGGCAATACGTTTACCGAAAAATGTATTCTTGGCAAACTCCTTATCCATGTGAACTGCATTAAAATCTCCTGATAGACCCGCAAAATTTACTACATCAGCTTCGGTGATTGTTCTCCCCACCGTTTTATCCTTGTCGCCTATCTGGAGATCATCAAAATATTTTTTCTCCATATTCTTATTAACCCCTTTAAAAATCAGTAGTGTCCGGTTAGAAAATTGCAAAAATATTGCAAAAACACGGGAAGATTCTAACCGGGCACTACTGTTTAAAAATAGTTTTACAAATTTATTATTTTTTTATCCATCTTAAAACATTACGGCCAAGGGAACGGCACATCATACCGGAAAGGGGGTCTTCGGAAACATCCCTTTTCCATTTAATATTTTCTCCTTTTAAAGAGTCAAACATCGTTCCCATGGGCCCAAGGTTAAAAACACCTTTATCAGGATCTCTGGCCTCAACCACATGCATTCCATGTCCCTGAATAAATCTTTCAAGGAGCATCTGGGTAAGTTCCTGGCCACCGTTTCTTAAACCGGCGTGGGTTAAGGCTGCTCCGATTTTTCCATCAAGGAGATTACAGCACATGTGCATCCAGCGCGTACGATCCATAAATATTTTAAAGAGGCTCGAAACATTGCCAAAATAGACAGGGGAGCCAAAAATAACAGCATCAGCTTCAATCATTTTTTCAGCAAGACCCGGCATGGCATCATCCTTAATTGCACATTCAGGCTTAATCAGGCACTTGTTGCATGAAAGACATAGTTTAATATCGAGCTCCGAGAGTTCAACAAGTTCGGTTAAAACATCTTTTGCCGCGATCTCTTCTAATACCATATTCAGCATGGCGGCTGTATTTTTGCCGGGCCTGTGGCTCCCGTTTATTGCCAAAACCTTCATGTCAGCTCCTTAATCTTTAAAAAAATATTTCTGATCGATTATGGGACTTCTTTTATTTCAATTAAAAGCCCGTGAGCACTTTTGGGATGGATAAATGCAACTTTCGGTTCCCTGTCAAACATTTTGCCCACAACCTTGACACCTTTTTTCTCAAGGTCATCTGAAAAAGTATTGATATCGTCACATCGTATGGAAATATGATGAAGCCCCCCCCCGGATTTTTCCATAAACTTCCCTATTGCGCCGTCGGGTCCTGTGGCTTCCATTAATTCAAACTCGGTATCACCGTTTAAATTGACTTTGGCAGATACCTGCTGAAGTCCGGGATACTCTGTTCGTGAAACCTCTTTTGCATCAAAAATATTTTTAAGAAAAGAGACCATTTCATCGATGCTTTTTACAGCAATTCCAACATGATCTATACCTTTAATCATAAGTACCTCTATTTTTTCAAAATTGTCACAGAGCTGTTGGGCCCGGCTCCCATGGCATGTGCCAAACCGATTTTTGCTCCCTTTACCTGTCTTTTACCTGCCTCGCCCCGCAGCTGGTTGATTATTTCACAAATCTGACCAAGCCCTGTTGCTCCTAAAGGATGCCCCCTTGACATTAATCCTCCGTCAGTATTTAGAGGAATTTTTCCATTAATATCAAAAACACCCTCCTTTAACAGTTTTGCGGCTTCACCTTTTTTGCAAAAACCAAGTTTTTCAATATCCCATATTTCAGCAGAAGCCATGGTGTCATAGGCCTGAACCACATCCATATCTTCCGGCCCGTACCCTGTGAGTTCATAGGCCTGTCTGGCGGAAAGTTCCACAAGACCTTCTTTGGGAGGATGCTTGAGACTTGTCATGGTGCTGCTCATCATCATCCCTTCACCATATACTCCGGATGTTATAGTAGATGTGGCCACAGTAAGGCTCCGGTTTTTTGATTTAAGTTTATCTTCACTGCAAAGTATTACAGCAGCAGCACCGTCAGCAAGGGGGCAGCAGTGGAAGAGTCTTAGGGGTGTTGCCACCACCCTTGACGCCATAACCTCTTCAAGGGTAACAGGTTTTTGAAATCGGGCATTTGGATTTAAAGCACCATTTTTACGATTTTTAACAGTTACCCTTGAAAAATCTTCAAGTGTTGTGCCGGTCTCTTCCATATACTCGACTGTTTCATTGGCATAATTTGCCATTTGTGCATTAAAGCCGGAAGCAAGTTCCCATGGTAAAAATGCTGTGCTGGGGATGGGGCCCTTGGGCATTTTCTCCATACCTATGGCAACGGCAACATCACAAATTTCAGCAGCCACCATTAAATATGCAAGCCTGAATGCCGAACTTCCGCTGGAGCAGGCATTTTCCACATTTACTATGGGAAGACCCGTAAGGCCTATCTCCTTTATTAATTGATGACCTGATCCTGTGCCCTGGTACACACTGCCGCAAAATGCTGCCTGTATTTCTTCCCAGCCCATTTCAGCATCGTTTAGGGCATTTAGTAAAGCTTCACTTCCAAAATCGTAGTGTTCTTTATCATAAACCTTCCATGGGATAAGCCCCATGCCGGCCACACAAACTTTTCTCATTTCATTTAGATTTTTCATATTATAACCCTCTTAAAAATTCTGCATTATATATAGATTGTCACATAAATAATTTCACTGCGTTATCGGTCGTCGGAGTATTACAATACGCCTTCCTCCCTCTGGCCTTGTGAAATTTATTATCTGACAATCTATAGACCGTAACATAAATAATTTCACTGGGTTGTCGGGCGCCTGCGTATTGCAATACGCCTTCCTCCCGCAGGCCAAAGTGAAATTTATTATCTGAACATCTATACCGGCCTATACAGGTTTGGATTTAAAGGTTGATACTTCATTTCCGTCTTTATCGTCCCATAATTTTTCTATTACAAGTTCCACATCCATCCCCACTTTTAATGAATCATAATCATCCGTGGAAATAAGGGACTTGATTCTGATACCATCTTCTATGTCGATGCAGCCGTAGCAGTATGGAGCCTCTCCGTGATAAAAACCTCCTGCAGGTTTTTGCATTACAACGCTGAAGGTTGCAATCTTCCCTTTTCGGCTGAACATAATCTTTTCAAGGGCATTTTTATAGCAGTGGGTGCACCAGTTTTTATCTTTTTCAGGAAAAAACAGTTCTCCACATGCAGAGCATTTGCTTCCGATTAATTGAATTTCTTCATCTGTGTTAACAGGTTTTGTCCAGAAACCTTCATCAACCGGAGTCATTTTTTCAGTTGTCATAATAAAAATCTCCGTTAATTATTTCTTTACTTTAATCATTTTCAAATTTTTGGCTGTGCTGATTGCAGACACGTTTCAAGCATAATCTGATTTAATCAAATTATGCCTGAAACGATATATATTAATTAAATAATTACATTTTTTTTAATAGAGATCAAAAAAAAACAGTCTTATCTTATTGCGGAAATTTTCAGCAGGTCTCTTCCCAATATCAATTTTTGGACCTGTGTTGTCCCCTCTGCCATTGTAAGGTGCCTTATATCACGGTAGTATCTTTCCACAGGATATTCTTCTGTATAACCGTACCCTCCATGAACCTGAATAGCGTTTGAGGTTACTTCCAGGGCGGCCTCTGTGGCAAAAAGTTTTGAATAGGAAGCTTCTCTTTTGCAGGGCTCATCAGCGTCGAGCATGGTTGCAACACGATATCCCAAAAGCCTTGCCGTATCCACCTTTAAGGCCATATCCACGATTAACTCCTGAACCAGCTGAAAACTCCCTATGGGTTTTCCGAACTGTTCACGGGATTTGGCATATTTTATGGCTGCTTCCAGAGCTGCCTGGGCAACACCCACAACACCAAATGTAACTGTAACTCTCCCCACATTAAGGCCGCTTAATGCAATTTTAAGCCCTTCTCCTTCTTCGCCAAGACGATTTGCCGCAGGGACCCTGCTGTCTGTAAAGACTATTTCAGAAAGGGGACAGCAACGATTTCCCATTTTCTTAAAATCACTGGTCTTATATTCTGTTTCCCCCTTTTTTACGAGAAAAGCTGTGACCCCTTTACCTTTTTTGTCGGCATCCACAGTGGCGTACACACAGGTTACATCGGCAATGCTTCCACCTGTAATCAGGGTTTTAGTCCCGTTTAGAATGTAATGATCTCCATCTTTTTCAGCTGTTGTTTCAACACCGCTTGCATCAGAACCGACGTTCGGTTCGGTCAATCCGAAACATGCAATTTCATCCATGCTCATGAGCCGGGGGAGAAATTTTTCCTGCTGCTCTTTTGTTCCCATTCTTGCTATAAGCTTTGTTGCCAGGCCGCTTGAGGTTACCATGGAGCGAAGGGAAGGCCATGCCCTGGCAAGCTCTTCCACCATAATGCAATATTCAACAAAACTTGCACCCAGCCCCCCTATATCTTCAGGTATCAGTGCTGCTGCATATTCAAAAGTATCAAGCTTTTTAAATATCTTTTTTGTAAAATATTTTCCTTCAGATTCATATTCCTCTGCCAATGGAACAATCTCTTTTTTAAGAAAATCTCTTAATGAGTCCTTTAAAATTCTTTCTTTTTGACTCAGTTTAAAATCCATATATTTACTCCTTAAAGTGGTTTTTATAGACCGTCACATAAATAATTTCAGCAATAGACTGAGCTATAATAAAATTTAAAAATCTCTGGAACTCGCTACGCTCAAACAGCCAGAGCTTTTTAAATTTCACCATAGCTCATTTCTAACATCTGGCCCTATGA
>JAUVKE010000305.1 GCA_030592105.1 Desulfobacteraceae bacterium | reverse complement strand
AACAATTTTAAATAGTTATTGTTATGAGTGAGCAAAATGCACACCTTCTATTGAGAATTAATTGTAAAACAATTTCTTTATATTTCAAAAAGTTATGGTGTTGCTACATAAGCTTTGTGGATCTCTGATTTCACTAAACACTTGTAAAATCAGATAATAACAGAATATGATAATTCAGCATAAAAACTAAAAATGCGTCGGGAATTGCTGACGAAACGACAAAGCCATGCCCCGCTATTTTAGAATATTTTAGTTATAAGCGGGAACTGCTGAGTTTTGATAAAGTTCTTGACAGATTATATTACTTTTTATATCACATTTTAAATATTGCTTTTTTTATATCTGAAAAAACAATAATATTATAATATTTTATCATAATAAACAAAAGCTGTCGCTCTGGTGAGTGTTAGTAGTAAAAAATAAATTACAGGCCTTGCTTCTTTAATATTACTTACACATCACAAGCTCATAGTTTTCGTGTTTTAGTTATGTCAGCCAGGGCGTTGGGGGTTATTAAACGGCTTTATTTGTTGATATTGACAGGGGGATAACAGTGGCCAGGGGAAAAATAAAAATCATTGAAGAGTTTTGTAAAGGTTGTCAGCTTTGTGTTCATTTTTGCAAAAAAAATTGTATAGAGATTTCAAAAGATAAATTGCATTCCAGTGGCTTTCTTCTTCCTGTTTTCGTTAATGAAAATGATTGTATTGCCTGTGGAATTTGTGGCTGGATGTGCCCTGAATGCGGGATAGAAGTATATAAGTATATCGAAAATTAAGACTATATCCGCGAGTTTTTAAAAAATATAGCAATTACTCAGGTAGATAGACTTAATGTCAGTATTGCATTGCAATTGCTTTACATACATCTGTATCTGTTACGTCTTTTTAACGCCATACAGTTTGACTATAATTCGGAGAAATTTAAGTGACTTCTAACAATCATAATATCGAATTTTAAAAAGTAAGGAAAAACCATCATGCCGGACAGAATTTTAATTTCTGGAAACAATGCGGTGGCAAGAGGTGCTATTCAGGCTGGTTGTAAATATTTCTTTGGCTACCCAATTACACCTCAAAGCGAGATCCCTGAATATATGTCATTGGAATTACCAAAAATTGGCGGGACATTTGTTCAGTCGGAAAGTGAAAGCGGTTCTATTTATATGGTTTATGGAGGCGGATTAGCAGGAGAAAGAATAATGACCTCCACTTCCAGCCCTGGTTTCAGTTTAATGGCAGAAGGGATATCGTATTTGGCTGAACAGGAAATTCCGGCTGTGATTGTAAATGTCGTGCGCATGGGACCAGGTATCGGAACTGGAGGGCAGGGCGGCCAGACCGATTCTCTGCAGGTTACCAAGGGATGTGGGCATGGAGGATATCGCGCTATTGTACTTGCGCCGGCTTCATGCCAGGAAATTTTTGATCTGATGCAGCATACCTTTTATCTCGCTGATAAATATAGAACACCAGTTATTATGGTTACTGATTTTATATTAGGTCAGTCTGAAGAGCCCGTAGAAATAAGACAACTTGAGTTTCCGCCCCTTCCTGAAAAAGAATGGGCACTGACCGGTAAGGGTAAAAGAGGTGGAAAAAGGGTCGCTCATGTGGCAGCATTTATTTCGCATGGAGGAATGGTTAACTACCATGCGAAACAATTAGAAAAATATGATGAAATAAAAAAAACTGAAATTAAATATGAAACATTTATGGCCGAAGACTGCGACCTTCTCATAGTTGCTTATGGATCTTCCGCCAGAATTGCCTGGGGCACTGTGGAAATGGGGCGTGCAAAGGGGCTTAAAATCGGGCTGTTTCGTCTGATAACTCTTTGGCCGTTTCCAGCTGAAGCCCTTTTTCAAGAAGCTTTAAATGCAGGGAGAGTACTGGTAGTAGAAGACAGTCAGGGACAATTGATAGAAGATGTTGAAGCCTTTGTAAAGGGTCGTGTTCCTGTTCATCTGCTGGGTATGGAAGCAAGGCATAATGCTGAAGGCGGAGGAATAATTCATCCTGAAAGAATACTTCAAGAGGTGGAAAAATTAAATGAAAAATAATTCTGCAAAATTAGAACTGATTACCGGAAGGCCAAAGCTAAGGCCTGCAGTACCAGGTTTTTCCTGCTCAGGATGTCATTATGGTATTATATACAGGATCATTTGTGAAATTATTGAAGAGCTTGGGATTGAAGATAACTCAATCGGTCTGGCAGGAGTAGGCTGCAGCTTTTTAGGAGCACCCCTGGCTATTGATATTGACTGGACATCCTGCCCCCATGGCAGAGCGCCTGCCATGGCAACTGCTGTCAAACGTATACACCCTGATGCATTTGTGTTGACTGTTCAGGGAGATGGAGACCTGGGTGCTATCGGGCTTGGATGTTTTATGAATGCACTTGTCCGTGGAGAAAATTTAACCACTGTTTTTCTCAACAACGCAGTTTATGGAACCACTGGTGGACAGATGGCTCCGACAACATTACAAGGTATGAAAACAACAACATCCCCTTTGGGGCGGAATATTGAAACACATGGTTATCCTTTACATGTACCTGAACTTGCTGCAACAATGAAAGGTGTTGCTTACGCTGCACGCTGTACAGTGCATACGCCTGCAAATTTCCAAAAAGCTAAAAAAATACTGAAAACAGCTTTTAAAAAACAGATCGACGGAGTTGGATATGGAATAGTAGAATTTATATCTGCATGCCCTCCCGGATGGGGATTAAAACCACTGGATTGTCTCGACTTTATCTCTGATAAAATGCTGGAAGAGTATCCTCTTGGTGAATTTAAAAATGTTGATACACTTGAAAATTGATACTGTTGCAATTACGTTCACAGTGGTAGCAACTTTTTTATATATCTCATTATTGTGTATAAAATTTAATCCAGCCACAATATATCGTGGATAAAACAGTTCATTAACATAAAAATTATATCAGAAATATATTTTAGAGGCTTTCAATTATGAATTATTTTGAACTTATGATTGCCGGCACAGGTGGCAGAGGCGTTCTTTTAATCGGAAGATTACTGGCAAAAGCAGGAATGGATAGATATAAAAATATTTTATTTTGCCCCAATTATGCTCCAGCAATGAGGGGAGGCGAATCTGAATGTACTATTATATTATCAAACAGTCATATTGGTTGTTCTGTAATGTTTGAACCCCAAAATGCCATAGTGATGACAAATTCAGCATTGGTACTTATGGAAAATAGAGTTAAGCCTGGAGGAACCATAATAATTGACAGTAGCGTAGTACCAGATAAAACTAAAAGAGAGGATATAAATGCATTTTATATTCCAGCTACTGAAAAAGCCGTTGAGTTAGGAGGAAATCAGGCTGCAAACATGGTTCTTCTTGGAGCATATATTGAAAATAGTAAAGCGATCTCAATAAATCTTGTGGAAAAAGTTCTTGACAATATAATGCAGGATAAGGCAAAAAAATCAATATTGATTCTAAACAAAAAAGCTTTGAATGAAGGTGCCAGACTAATAGCAGATTATTAAACCGGCAAAAGAAAAAATGTCAGATAATAAACTTGATCTAAAAATTTCTGCAGCAGCAGATATGCTTGCAGCATCTAAAAAACTTGTCATATTTACTGGTGCTGGAGTCAGCACGGAATCTGGAATCCCCGATTTTCGCAGTTCTGGTGGTATCTGGACAAAATTTGACCCTGATGATTTTACAATTCAAAAATTT
>JAUVKE010000273.1 GCA_030592105.1 Desulfobacteraceae bacterium | reverse complement strand
TGAGTTATGGCCGAAATCAGAACTAAGCCTAATAATTTGTTCAATGTTTTTTTACAGGAGGTGAATAAAATGGATGTGTCACCATTAAATACTGTGGATACGGGGCATAATGATATAAAAAAATCTGATCCCAACTCTGATTACATGGGGAAAGAGACTTTTTTAAGATTACTTGTTGCTCAACTGGAAAATCAGGATCCCCTTAGCCCAATGGACAATCTGGAATTTACCAGCCAGCTTGCTCAGTTCAGTTCCCTGGAACAATTGACCGATATTAATAAAAATATAGAGTCTCTCCAAGCTTATCAGACGACCATGAATAATGCTCAGGCTGTCAGCCTCATCGATAAAGTTATTACAGCCTCTGGTAATTCCATAAACTTAAATGATGGTACTGCAGATGAGATTATGTTTGAACTGGAAGGTAATGCTGCTGAAATTATTGTCAGCATATATGATTCTGCTGATAATTTAATTAATGTAATAAGAGGGGGTAATCAAAATTCAGGGATGAATAAAGTTGCCTGGGATGGTACCGACAATGCAGGGAGAGCTGCGCCGGATGGATTATATACTTTTGAGGTGCTGGCTGCAGATGTGAATCAGGACCCTGTGGAAGTGAAAACATTTTTAACAGGAAAAGTCGACCGGGTTATATTTAAAAATAATACTCCATATCTGTTAACGGGAAATAGTGAAGTCCCTGTTGAAAATGTTGTTTCTGTAACTAAAAACAATGATGATATAACAAGGTAACAGTAGTTTATGTATTAAGGAGGTAAATTAATATGTTTAGCTCATTAGCTTCAGCAGTTTCAGGGATGAATGCAAGCAGTGTGGCAATGTCAGTGGTGGGGGATAACATTGCAAATGTGAACACTCCGGCTTTTAAGTCAAATGCATCATCATTTGCAAATGTAATGTATCAGTCATTGGAAGGTGGAGTTGGGGGAGATGTGGGAAGCGGAGTTAGTTTTGAGGGAACGGTTCCATTCTGGAGCCAGGGAGCCTTTGAATCAACCAGTAACCCCACTGATCTGGCAATAAACGGAAGCGGTTTTTTTCAATTAAGACATACAGACGGAACAGTTGCATACTCAAGGGCCGGGGGGTTTACTTTTGACGTTAACGGGAACCTTGTTAATTCCCAGGGTATGTTTGTTCAGGGGTATCAGATTGATCGGACCACCGGTGCCTTACAAAATATTGTGGATATTAATGCCCCTGGTCTGACTATTTTGTCACCCCAGGCAAGCAGTACGTTGTCAATGGATATAAATCTTGATGCATCAGCCGCAACAGGAGATGAGTTCAGGACATCAATATCGGTTTATGATTCCCTTGGAAATGCCCTCCCTCTTGAGATAACATTTACAAAGCAGGTGGCAGCAGGAACATGGCAGGCAGCGGGAGCAGTTGCCCCTGCATTTGCCGGTGTGGGGTCTTCAGTTACCATTGGTGGCGGGGCAACTCAAAATTTTGTATTTGATGCCAATGGTGTTATGACAACCCCTGCTGCAGATACAGCAATTGCTCTTGTCCTGACCAACGGCGCAACAACACCCCAGAGTATAAACTGGGATCTTTATGACAGTGGGGGGACATCTCTGGGGGATATGACAGGTTATTCCTCTGAATCGACTAAAACTTTTCATACTCAGGATGGCTTCCCCACGGGTATTTTACGCAAGGCCACTGTGGATGAGGATGGATTTGTTTATGGAGTATATTCAAACGGCCAGGTCGAGGCATTTTACCGGGTTGTTCTGGCTGATTTCCCTAATTATTATGGGTTATCAAATGTTGGAAATAATAATTATCTGGAAACCCTTCAGTCCGGGCAGCCTCTTTTGGGGCCTCCTAAAACAGGTAAGCTGGGGAGTATAAATTCCAGTTCCCTGGAAATGTCAAATGTGGACCTTGCCACTGAGTTTGTTAAGATGATAACCTTTCAAAGGTCTTTTCAGGCTAACACCAGGGTTATTACAACAAGCGATGAAATGCTCACAGAACTTATAAATCTTAAACGATAAAGAGATGTACCTGAAAAAAGGTAAAAGGGGTCAAGACCTGACCCCTTTTTTAACTTTGTCAATGAGATATCAGAATTAAGCTATGGTGAAACTTAAAAAGCTCTGGCTGTTTGAGCGCAGCGAGTTTCAGAGGTTTTTAAATTTTATTATAGTTCAATCTATTGCTGAAATTCAGTACCCTCCTTTTTTAATTCAAACGTCAAAGTCTTGACAAATATCTAAAGAAATTGGCGCAAAATATAGCGGAATTTTGGGTTGATGATTTAATCCTCTTTAACATATTGAATTGTTTTAAAATATAATTTATTCATATAAAAGTTCTGTTTTAATTCACAGGGCGCTGATTTGCGCAGATCAGCACAGGGAAAAAACAAATCTACAACTCTTTATCAGCCTCTTGTTAATTTGATTTTTTCCCTGTTTCCGAGGCATGGCATTTTCTTTGCACTGCAAAGTTATATCTGTTTTTTTTTGTTTTATTTTTCAAGGCACTCTTATGTTGGTAAAGATATGCAATCGGGAGAAAAGGTGATGTCAAACAAGCTTCTTATAATTATTGGTGCAGTTGTGGTATTATTACTTATGGGAATTATGGGAGCAGGATTTTATGTTGTTTTGAATAAAATTTCTGAGGTATCTGCACCCGACCAGGAAATCGCTGAGGAAGTCAAAGAGGAAGAAGAAACAATAAAACCGATGTTTCCGCTGCAAAGTTTTGTGGTAAATCTTGCTGATAAAAATGGTAAACGATATTTAAGGAGCACCATAGAGCTTGAAATGAGTGAATCAGATTTAAAAGAGGAAATAGAACAGCGCCTGCCCAAGGTAAGAGATACCATTTTAATGGTATTGCCTTTAAAATCTTCTGATGAGCTGAAAAGTCATGAAGGGAAAATTGCGCTAAGGGATGAGATTATGGAAAAAATAAACAGTTTTTTGACTAAGGGAACTATAACAAACGTATATTTTACCGAGTTTGTAATTCAATAAAGATATAATTATGGCTGAACAGATTTTATCACAAGAAGAGATTGATGCCCTTTTAACCTCCATGGAAAAGGGTGATGTTGATGTTGAATCTGAAGAGGATGATAAAAAGAAGGCTGCCGGCACAGTCGAGGCCTATGATCTTACTTTAAAGTCATTAATGTCCGAAGAACGATTTTATGCCCTTGAAGAGGTTTTTGACAGGTTTAAAATGTTTGCGCAAAATACTCTGTCCACGTTTTATCAAAAAACCATTGAAGTAAAATATCTCTCCTCTGAAATGGTAAAGTATGAAGAATTCATGTCAGCACTTTCCAGCCCAACCATAATAAATATTTTTACCATGGACCCGCTCATCGGGTCATGTTTGTTCGTGGTTGAACCGAATCTGGTCTTTACTCTTATTGAAAACATGTTTGGTGGTGAGGGTAATACAGAGTTCGAAATAAGAGATTTTACATCAATAGAAAAAAAAATGATGGCGACTTTTGCCCTCAATATATTCAAGGATTTTGAGCTGGCCTGGGAAATTGTTACCCCTACAAAGTTAACGCTTAAAGGTACCGAGACAAAACCCGAATATGTACGTGTTGCAGCCCCCTATGATGTAATGCTGAACTGTGCCTTTTCAGTCAGGCTAAATGAAATTGATGGAAATGTATATTTTTGTCTTCCCTGTATAATGTTGGAACCGATAAGGGATAAGCTGACAAGCGCATATATGATAGGGAAAGAAATTGAAAATGCATGGAGGCCGCAATTGCAGGAACTGCTGAAAGACGCCCTGGTCACTGTTACAGGAGAATTGGGGAAAAGTGCCTGTACGGTGGAGAGCTTATTAAGTCTGGAAACAGGTGATGTTATGCTTCTTGATAAAGGCCCCCATGATCCCCTTACAATTAATGTAGAAGGCATGGTTAAATATTATGGCTTCCCCGGCGTGATCAAGGGGAATCGGGCGGTTCAGATTACAACACTAATATAGAAAATGGAGATTATCT
>JAUVKE010000515.1 GCA_030592105.1 Desulfobacteraceae bacterium | reverse complement strand
CTTAAGGCAAAAAGAAAATTCGGTCTGGTTATGCAGTCGATTAATCTGGATCAGGAACTTACGATATCTGAAAATATGGATATTCACTGCCGGCTCTTTAATATCTCTTTTGCAGAGCGCAGAAAAAAGATAGATGAACTCCTGGCCTATGTGGATCTTATCGATCGAAAAAAGAGCCTGGTAAAACAGCTTTCAGGAGGCATGAAGCGGCGATTGATGATTGCAAGGGCTATGGTTCATTCCCCTCAAATTCTTTTTTTAGATGAGCCGACAGTAGGGTTGGATGCCGAAATCCGCAGGCGAATATGGGCATTGATAAAAAAAATTCAAAACAGAGGCGCAACCATCCTTTTAACAACCCATTATATTGAAGAGGCTGAATTTTTGGCTGACCGTGTGGCTTTTCTGGATGAGGGAAAGATTGTGGTCATTGACACACCACAAAATTTGATGGAGCAAACCGGAACCTGGGCTATTGACCGGATGGATGGTGATAAAATGGAGACGGTCTATTTTAAAACCAGGCCGGAAGCTGACATCTTTATTGCAAAACAACAAGAAAGCTACACCCTGCGCCGGGTGAATCTGGAAGATTCTTTTTTATCTTTTACCGGAAAGAAGGTGCTATGCTAAACGGTTTCACAGCGGTCTATTTACGCGAAATATTGATTTTAAAACGAAGGATCAAAAGGCAGATGCTCAGCATGTCTGTTTCGCCTTTGCTCTATCTGATAGCTTTTGGATACGCGATGGGTGATATGGCAAGATTTGACGGGCATACATATATAGAATTTTTAATTCCCGGCCTGGTGGCCATGAGCAGCATGACCCAGGCCTTCGCCATTTCTTCTGATATTAATGTGGCCCGATTTTACTGGCATATCTTTGAAGAATTCCAGGCCGCGCCGATCAGCGATGCTGCCTATGTGGCAGGTGAGGTTCTATCAGGTATGACAAGAGCATTTATTTCGGTTGTCATAATTCTAATTATCGGCCTGTTTTTCAAGGTGAGTCTTGATTACTGCAATCCGTTGTTCTGGCTGGCCATAGGGCTTAACAGCTTTCTGTTCGCATCACTGGCCGTGGGGCTTGCCATGCTGGTTAAATCCCATGCGGATCAAAGCCTTTTGACCAACTTTGTGATCACGCCGATGGCTTTTTTAGGAGGCACTTTTTTTCCTGTGGACCGCCTGCCATTATGGGCGCAGAAAATTATCTTCCTGCTGCCGCTTACCCATGCGTCAACAACAATCCGGCAAACAGCCTTTGGCTCTTTGCCCGGCTGTTTCCCTTATTTATTGCTGGCTGCGATCGGCCTGATATTTTTTATTGGAGCTTTAAAATGCGTTAACCATGCAAGAGATTAAAACGCATAATTCATTTACCATCCTTTATTTGAAATAATTTTTTTAATTTTATCTTCAGTCTGTTTTTCCACAAGAATCATTTTTTTAATATGAGCTTGCTTTATTTTATCTGATAAAACTTTCAGATCAACTGGTTTTTCAATAAAATCCATTGCACCAAGTTTTATGGCCTCAATACCTTTTTCTAATGTAGCATGCCCTGTAAGTAAAATAACTTGAATATCGGGTTTTTTTTCTTTTAAAATGCGTAATACTTCAAGGCCGTCCATTTCAGGCATTTGTAAATCAAGAATAATAGCATCAAATACATCCT
>JAUVKE010000074.1 GCA_030592105.1 Desulfobacteraceae bacterium | reverse complement strand
TGCCATTTGTACAATGATTGACTCAATTGACATTTTTGTTCTCCATTTTACGAAACATCTCAATAAATTTGGGCAAACATTACACAAACCCGCCAGCAGTAAATTAACATATTATTAGTAATAACAAAACTTATTAAAAAGTTACTGTCAAAGGGAGTTACAAATATTCCTATTCAGATGTTATAACAAGATTATCCCTGTGAACAACTTCGTTATAAGGTTTGCTCCCTGTGGGGTGGAGAATGTCACAGGTTTTACGCCCCATGATATTCCTGATATCAGATGCGCTGTAATTAACAAGACCAGTTCCCAATATTTTTCCTGCAGCCTGAAGCCTTACAGCCGCTCCGACTCCAAAATCTCCTTCAATATCTATAATCCCGCATGGGAGCAGGCTTTTTCCCTTCTTTTGAATAGCTTCAGCTGCACCGTCATCAATTTTTATAACACCCCCGGGCTTTATTGTATATGCTATCCAGCTTTTACGGCTTGCAAGTTTTTTTTCCTTTGGGGTAAAAAAAGTTCCATGTTTTTCATTGGAAAAAAGTTTTATTAAAATATCTTCTTTTTCCCCTTTCACAATTACCATGGGAATCCCTGCGCTGGTCACCTTTTTTGCAGCTTTTATTTTACTCAGCATTCCCCCTGCACCCAGGGCCCCTGGGATCTCACTCGCCAGTAATTCTGTTTTCCTGGTAATTTTATTTACAACTGGAATCAATCGGGCAGCAGGATTTGACCGCGGGTCACTGTCATAAAGCCCGTCAATATCCGTCAGGCTTATCAACAGATCTGCATCCAGCAGGAGGGATATCATCGCCGCAAGATTATCATTATCTCCAAATCTGATCTCCTCAACCGCCACAGTATCATTTTCATTTATAATCGGCAGAACCTGCCATGACAAAAGAGTGTTCAAGGTATTTCTTGCGTTTAAGTATCTTTTTCTGCTGGAAAGATCCTCCCGCGTAAGGAGTATCTGGGCGACTTTTTTCCCGTGTGTATTAAAGTTTTTCTCATATTCCATGATCAAACCGGCCTGACCCACTGCGGCAACTGCCTGCCTTCCAGGAATATCGACGGGTCTTTGCAAAAGGCCGATTTTTTTTGTTCCTGAAGCCATTGCACCGGAAGATACCAGAATAATCTCTATTCCCCTGTCAATTAATATGGAAACCTGTTTTGAAATCGATTTTATGACATTGAGATTTAAACCGTTTTTTTCGGTGAGCACACCACTTCCGACCTTTATCACAACACGCTTTGCCGTGGTAAAACATGGGGGGTGATCATTATTCATTAACATATTCCAGGGCTTTTATTGTTGCTGCGATCAAGTCATCAACCCCCTCCCGCGTGGCAGCAGAAATTAAGAAAATTTTCTTATCGACCATGACGTTTTGAAAAATTTCAGCAGATTCCTTTGCCAGCGGAAGGTCGATTTTGTTTAAAACAACAATTTGATATTTACCTTCCAGCTTTTTGCTGTACCTGGCAAGTTCCCCACAGACTGTATTGTATGCTGAAAGTATTTTTTCAATATCAACAGTTCCAGAATCTGTAATATCCACATTTGATGCATCTATGAGATGAATAAGGATTCGTGTCCGTTCAATATGCTTTAAAAAACTGATCCCAAGTCCTGTTCCTGTATGGGCACCTTCTATCAAACCGGGTATGTCCGCAAACACAACAGGCTCTCCGAATTCTGCATAAAGCATTCCCAAATTGGGGGTAAGTGTTGTAAATGGATAGCTCCCAATTTTAGGCCGGGCCGATGAAACCATGGAAATAAGAGTCGATTTACCTGCGTTTGGAAGCCCAACGATCCCGACATCTGCCAGAAGTTTAAGCTCAAACTTCAGGATAAACGTTTCGCCAGGTTCACCGTCCTGGGCAAATCTGGGGGACCGGTGCCTGGATGATTTGAACTTGGCATTCCCCTGTCCGCCTCTACCCCCTGTTGCGATTATTAGACTTTCCCCTGCCTCGGTAAAGTCTTTAATAATCTGCCCTGTTTCTGCATTGGAAACAATCGTTCCAGCGGGTATTTCTATGGCAAGGTCATTCCCCTGTTTTCCAGTTTTATTTTTGCCCAGCCCGTGGACCCCGTTTTTAGCTTTTAAAAATCTGTTATGTCTGAATCTGTAGAGGGTACGCATGCTTGAAGAGGTTTTTAAAACAACATGACCGCCCCTGCCGCCGTCTCCACCATCCGGTCCGCCACGGGGGATAAATTTTTCTCTTCTGAAACTGACACAACCTTTCCCACCATTACCAGACCGGACATCAACGATTACTTCATCAACGAATCTCACTGGGCATAAACACTTACTTTTTTGCGTGTTTTGCCAAAACGCTCGTATGTTACTGTACCGTCGACCATGGCGAACAGGGTATAATCCCTACCCATCCCCACGTTGTTTCCAGGATGAATCCTGGTTCCAACCTGGCGAACCAGAATATTTCCGGCCTTGACGATATTTCCGCCGTATCGTTTTATTCCCCGCCTTTGCCCGTTACTGTCGCGGCCGTTTTTAGAACTTCCGCCTGCTTTTTTATGTGCCATCTTTTATACTCTCTTATACTTTAAAATAAATATATGATAATTTCGTCAAAAGTCTGTTTTCCAAGAGCAACCAGATTTTGTGAAATCTGACTAAATTCATTTTACAGATATTTCTTTTATGAGTCGATTAAGCTCTGATTTTACCCCTGCTTAATGCTGTCGATCATAACAGCAGTAAACTGCTGACGGTGACCGTTCTTTCTACGATATCTCTTCCGTTTTTTGTATTTGAAAACAATAATTTTTTTAGCCTTACCCTGTTCCACAATATGCCCTTCGACCTGGGCATTGGAAAGAACAGGCTGCCCTATATCAACATTCTCACCGTTTGAAACCATGAGAACCCTGTCAAACGAAATCTGGCTTCCCACATCACCGGTAATTTTCTCAACCCTTAAGAGGTCACCCTCGCATACTCTATATTGTTTACCACCTGTATTTATAATGGCGTACGTACATACCCTCCTTAAAACAAAACATCATATATATTGTTTGCAGATAAATTTCTAAAACTTGTAATATCCTAAATATTTAAAGATTTGTCAACACAATTTTAATTTTCAGTAGGGGCGGATTCCATATCCGCCAAAAATGATACAAGAGCAGAAATGGATTCTGCCCCTACTTTTGAAAAACGAATTTGGCAACGCAATTATTATGAACATATCATCCGTAATGAAAAATCGTATTATCAAATTGCGGGATATATCCGAAATAACCCCATAGAATGGCAGGAAGATAAATATTATGTTCAAAGCGGGCTTTGTCTGTAGCCTAATTCATTGTATTTACATATATTAAAGTAACCACCTACAAAATTTGTAGCTAATTTTTTATTATAATATTCTTGTTTTTTGTGACAGAAAACCAGGAGTAAGGTACTAAAAATGAGACTACTTCACCCTGCCGAAATAAGCCGTTGAGCTATGGAGCAGGCTTTAGATAAGGTATTTTTATCAAGAGTGCCAATTTTTGTTAATAATCTTTTTTTATCCAGGCTTCTTAATTGATCGAGCATTATTTTGGAATCCTTGTCAAGACCCGCTGTCCCAAATGGGAGAAACACTTCAAAAGGGTATATTCTCTGTGTATTTGAGGTTATTGGAGCAATAATTATCCGTGGCGAATTATGGTTCATGGCATTTATCGAAATAACCAAACCAAGACGGGTTTTACCGGTTTCGGTACGCACCGCTGGATCGAGATTAACCATGTATACATCTCCCTGAACCATTTAATCCCATCCCTCTGTGTCCAATGATTTCCATTCCCTGATCACAACCTGACGGTCTTTGTCCTTTGAAGCATCTTCAAATGCCAGGTTCAATGCTCTATCCTCATTTTCCCGAATTTTTTTCGTAATTTCATCTTTTAATAATTCATTGATCACCTTACTTTTTTTACGATTCGGAACCAGTTCTCCAAACCTTTCCCATATTTCCCGTTCAAGAGTTAAATTTACCCTGACCTGTTCCATATACCCCCCTTTTTTTTCTATTTAGAACTTGAATGAAAAATAACAATTTTCATTCAAACACTATTTTTTTATATACATATACTAATACAGCGAATTCGGCGGGTCAATAAAAACGTTTACGTATACAGAAAATGATACATTAGTAACTTACTCCTGAAATTCGTATTTTTTTCTGACAGAAAAGGTAAAAGACAATCACGAAATAGAATAACATTCAAATTTTGTGTTTTCGTGATAATTTTTTTTGGTTCCGGCTATGCCGGGTTAACAATAGATCACTATAAATTTTAAGATTACGCTTGAAGCATGTTTGCAATCAACAGAGTTGGGCCTGGTTATAATTTCAGCAATGGACTGACATCTGATGGTCAAAGTTAGAATCAACCCCACAGAGTTAAATAGTTACTCTATATTTACCTTTCTGTTTCATAAAGTTATTATTTCGCACAATAACTTACCAATAACCTGGCAAGTATATTATTCAATTCTTCGGTTTTCAGGGAAACCCTGATAAATTTATCAGACAGCCCGATAAAATTGGCGCAGTCGCGGATAAGAATTCTTTTTTTAGCCAGATAATTGCATACCATATCTGATGTCAGCCCCCCCGGGAGTCTGGCAAGTATAAAGGAAGCTTTTCCGGAAAAAAGTTTAATTTTTGTTTTTTCCTGAATAACTTCACAAAACAGACGTTTTTCCCTTTCTAAAAATATCTGTGTTTTTTCTATAAAGTCATCTATTAAAACGTTATTCTCCATTACATATTTCACACTCAATGCCGCAAGACTGTTAACACTCCATGGAAGGGCATATCTTCTCAGCCGTTGGATTACCGGCTTTGATGAGATCAGAAAACCGATTCTCAACCCTGGTATTTTGAATATTTTTGACATGGAATTTAAAACAATAACATTTTCTTCCATACTTGGTGCCATGCTCTCATCGTCACCATTTACAACAAAGGGAAGGTAGGATTCATCTATAACAAACATAGCATCAGGATGGGACCTCACAAGGGACCGGAGCTTGTTTGCCTGTATCATAGTTCCTGTGGGATTATTGGGATTACAGATAAAAACCGTATCAAAACCCTTTATTTTCCTGTTGATCTGCTGGATATCCGGAACAAATTTTTTTGATTCATCTGTTATCAGGTATTCATATTCAACATTATGCATAATGCATGCATCTTTATAATCCGCATAGGTGGGGCCCACGATCAAAACTTTTCTGGAGGAGACCCCCAGGGGGATTGTATAGATAAACTGGGTTGTCCCATTTGCCACGAGGATATTTTCCGGAGCAACACCATAATTCTCTGAAAAAGCATTAATAATTGACCGGCCATCAACCTCGGGAAGAAGAGTAGCGGAATTCAAATTGTCTGACAGGTACTCCAGCAACCCGGGAGGAGGTCCTATGGGATTAACATTACTGCTCATATCTGTTATTTCCAGAGGGGCACAGCCAGTTTCCCGGGCGAGTTCATATACATTTCCACCATGACCTGTTAACATATCCTATCCTTTTATTATAACAGGAATTCCTGCCACCATCCAGACCACCTGATCACAAACCCCGGCTATTTTCTGGTTAACGAATCCAGCGGCATCTCTGAACAACCGCGCAAGCTGATTTTCCGGTACAATACCTGTTCCCACTTCATTGGAAACAAAAATTACCGGGCAATTCGATTTTTCAACGGCCTGTTCCAGCAGTTTTGCATGCTCCATGACAAAATCCATTGAAGCTGATTCCAGTAAAAGATTACTGATCCACAGGGTCAAACAATCGACAAGTATAATATCTGCGGTTGATGATACCTCGACAATTGCTTCGGGTATTTTAACAGGTATTTCCAGGGGATTCCAGTTTTTCCCCCTTTCTTCCTGATGTCGCCGAACCCGCATTTTCATCTCTTCATCCCGGGGTACACATGTGGCAATAAATATTTTTTTTTGTTTGAATTCATCGGCAAGCTTAAGAGCATGCCCGCTTTTCCCGCTGCGGCATCCTCCGATTACAAATATATTTCTTTTATTTTCATTCATATTAACTATCCATCAAACTTCTAAGTATTTTCTTTTTTGCAACTTACTAATCGGCCACTATTGTCGGTAATTTTTTATATGAAAATGATGAATTTTGAATTATGAATTAAGGAATTCTACTAATTTATAAAATGTCATTAACCGCTATCTCATTTTCATATTTTGTTGTGCCCGACAGGGCATGCTGGTTATATTAATCTGTCTATTGCGTCCATATCCACATACTTTTCAAAATGATCGGCCAGAAGATTATATTCCATGCTGCGAGCCTGTAATCCATGGGCTTCTCCTGTTTCTACCCGGTCTATTCCTATAAGTTTAAGCCAGAATTTTGTTATTCCAGGATTATCAAACAGGCCATGGATATATGTTCCGATTATCCTTGAATCGTCAGTAATACAGCCGTCATCATCCATACAGGTTTCCTGGTTGCGGCTGATAATTTTAAAAAAGCTACTTCCGGCTTTTCTGGTGGTCTGGCCCATATGAATTTCATAACCTGAGCATTCCTCTTCAAAATGTAAAAACCGTGTCAAGGTGGTTGTCTTGGGTGCTTTTAATACGGTTTCAACGGGGAGAAGCCCAAGTCCCCTGGTTGAACCAGGGGTACCTTCCAGCCCCTGGGGGTCATGGATAAATTCTCCAAGCATCTGATACCCCCCGCATATTCCCAGAATATGACCACCCTGTTTAACATATTCCTCCATATAATTAATCCACCCTGCATCCTTAAGCCAGGCAAGGTCGGAACGGGTACTTTTTGACCCGGGAATAATCACCCCTTTGAAATGTAAAAGGTCCTGGGATTTCTCCAGAAAGTGCAAATTTACTCCGGAAAGTTTTAAAAGAGGGTCAAAATCGGTGAAATTGGAGATATGGGGAATACGAAGCACCCCTATTGCAGATGTGGAAAAGTCCTGAACCGTTACTGTTTTAGGATTTTCAATAACAACAGAATCTTCAGATTCAATACTTATATGGGTATAGTATGGGAGAACCCCGAATATTTTTTTACCTGTTTTCTTCTCTATCCATTCAACCCCAGCGTGAAACAGGCTGATATCACCCCTGAACCGATTTATAATAAAGCCTGCAATCATATCCCTTTGTTTTTCCGAAAGGCATTGCATGGTACCTAAAAGCTGCGCAAAAATTCCACCTCTGTGTATATCACCCACCAGGATTACTTTAGCCCCGGCATATTCAGCCAGCCGAAAATTAACTATATCATGTTCCATCAGATTTACTTCCGCACATGATCCAGCCCCTTCAATAACCACCAGATCATATAAATCCCTCAAACGGTCCAATGCTTCACACGCTGATTTAAAAAGAGCATCTTTTTTTTTGTGATATTCACTTGCGGTACTGTTAGCAAAGGCTTTTCCCATAAGTACAACCTGGGAACCGACATCACTTGTCGGCTTTAAAAGAATCGGGTTCATATCAACATGGGGGGGGATTCCAGCGGCTTCCGCCTGGACGATCTGTGCCCTGCCCATCTCAAGACCTTCCGGCGTGACCCCTGAATTATTCGACATATTCTGAGCCTTAAAAGGGGCCACGCTGATATTTTTTTTATAAAAAAAACGGCAAATAGCCGTTGTCACAATACTCTTCCCCACGTCGGAACCGGTGCCAAGGATACACAGGCAGGGGGCTTTATTAGATGCTTTTAATTTCAATTCCTGTATCCCCCTTTTTTTGTTTATACAAATAGCAACTGTCCACAAACTCTTTTGCAGCACCGGGGAAGCTGCCAAAGTGGAGATGGATATAACTTCCCAGAGTCCTTCGGGTAAAAAATCCTTCCTCTGTTTTATCCGCCCCTGCTCTGTCTGCAACATTATAAAGAGTTTCCGTATCCCCCGGCAGAGAGACTATTTTTGAATAATGGAACTCATGACCACGGATTACATCACCCGGTTTACCTATAATTGTCTCTTTTTTTAATCTTATTTCACGATATCCAAGGGCTTTTAGCTTGGGAAGCATCTGGGTTGTAAAAGGGAGACAGCCCGTCATAGGGTAGGATTTTTTATCCTTGCACAAAATTTCCCGACAAAGATAGATAAAACCGCCACACTCACCATAAACAGGCATTGAATCTAAACTTTTTTCCCTTATCTGTGTTTGCATGGAAATATTTTTTGAAAGTTCTTCAGCAAAAAGTTCAGGGTACCCACCTCCAAAATAGAGTCCATCTATATTTTCAGGGAGAAAATCATCTGAAATCGGAGAAAAAAAAAGAATTTGTGCACCATAACTCTTTAAAATATCGAGATTATCCTGATAATAAAAACAAAAAGCATTATCTTTGGCCACCCCTATCCTGACCCTGTCAGGCTCTGATAGAGGAGGTTCTGATATGGTGATGGATGAAAATTCCGCTTTAAGTTCAGTTTCAAAAAGGGCACCTGATAAAGCATCCATATCAATACTTTGATCCATAATATCTGCAAGTCTGGTTATATCCTCAGGGGACAAAGGATGATCATGGTGCGTAAAGAGTCCAAGGTGCCGCTCTGGAATCGATATATCCTGATCCCGCATGATCCCCCCCAGACAAGGCATTGCAACATTTCCCTCCATTGCTTCCCTGAGATAGATTAAATGACGTCGGCTTCCAAGGTTATTAAAAATAACACCCGCAAAGTTCAAATCAGGATCAAATCTTTCAAAGCCCTGAAGAAGCGGAGCAACGCTTCTCGCCATACTCCTGGCATCCACAACCAAAACCACGGGAAGACCTGTCCATTTAGCCATCTGTGCCGTCGATCCTGCTTCACTTTTACCGTCATATCCGTCAAAAAGTCCCATCACACCCTCCACAACAGCTATGTCGGCATTAATTTCCGTGACAGTCCTGTTAAACAAGGCTATATTGTATTCTTTTGAAAGCATCCACCCGTCAAGATTTCTGCTAACCACCCCTGTAATACTTGTGTGGAACCCGGGATCTATAAAATCAGGACCCACCTTAAAGGGGGCAACATTAAACCCACGCCTCGCCAATGAGGCCATCAACCCGAGCGTAACAGTGGTCTTGCCGCTTCCGCTTTTGGTGGCGGCTATTACGATCCCTTTAATATCAGACCTCCTTGTATGCGCAATTATGCACGATTTTATCAGTAGTGTCCGATTAGAAAGTTGCAAGAAAAAAAATACTTAGAAGTTTAATTATTTTTTCCGCTATTGCGAATAAATTTCTTGAATTTCTAAGTTTGCTCCGCCAAAATTGCAAAACTCGCTCGCGCCCCGCTCAAACAATCGCAATTTTTTGGCTCCGCTGCACTAAAAAATTCTACGAAATTTATTCAATACGCTACAAAAACAATTAAACTCCCCTCACG
>JAUVKE010000471.1 GCA_030592105.1 Desulfobacteraceae bacterium | reverse complement strand
GGTTTTATTCTTTTCCTGTCCGGGCTGATTTACGTTATTTTAGGAAAAGAATTTTTCAAAAGCATCATGTTCCCCCTGTTTTTTCTGATTACAATGACGCCTTTGCCGGAGAATCTCTATCTATCTCTTGCAGAGTATTGCCGGCATATTGCATTCGGCGGTGCGCTCAAGATCATCTCAGTGTTCGGCATAACCTATTTTAAAGAAGGGTGGATTATCCAGCTGCCGAATGCAACGCTTAAAGTCGCCATTTCCTGCAGTGGGATAAGATACCTGATTTCCTATGTTGTATTCGGTCTCGCCTATGCATGGCTGTTCAAAAGCACTAAATCAGGGAGGTCGATAGTTGTTGCGCTGACAATTCCCATATCACTTTTTGCCAGCATCTGCAGGCTGACCGCCATCTTTGTTCTAACTTATTTTTTTGGACCCCGTATGGCTGAACACTGGCCCCATATCATCATAAGCTGGATTGTCTTTTTTACCATCCTCATTGCCAGTATCGCTATAGATCAATATTTTCAAAAACGCAGGTATGAGAAGAGATATTAGCCACGGACCCACACAGACTGACACAGACATAAAAAATATCAGTGAAATATCTTATATTTCACCGAACAGATCTTTTCTTCGGCCGACCCTGGCCGGTGAAAAACAATGGGCCCTTTGGGCAGGAAAAACTTCGCGAAGCGATGACTTTTTTTATTCGGCTGAGTCAGCCGAATAAAACGTCTGTGTCCGTCCGTGTGTGTCTGTGGCCAAATATTAAATACAGTCATCCGCCGAAGGCGGACAAAACAGATCAATTTTACGTTACTAAAGCTGATAATTAGCAGACTCGCAGTTATTGCAAATAGTATAAAATATAATATTTTTTACTGCCCAAAGGGCATACAATCTTTTCCAGGCCGAGTCAGGCCGGGAAAAAGAATTTGTCTGTGTGAGTCTGTGTGTGTGTGTCTGCCCTGTAGCTCCAGTAGATGGTACCGGGGTGGCTAAAAAATAGAATCCATTCATTAATGGAAAATATCGAAATAATTAATCCCATAGAATACTCCAACTGGGATAAGCTACTCATAGCCAATGAGAACTATTCCTTCTTTCACACTTCTGGATGGGCGAATGCTCTATGTGAATCATATAATTATAAACCCATATATTTTTCATTAATTCAAAATTCAAAATTAATAATTTTATTGCCGGTAATGGAAGTAAGCAGCTCCCTGACAGGGAAAAGAGGTGTTTCACTGCCATTTACAGACCAGTGCCAGCCAATTGCAAAAAATGAAAACCATTTCAGACAACTCTTTAAAAAAGTTATTCAGCATGGAAAAAATGCAGGCTGGAAAATAATAGAGGTTAAAGGTGGTAAAGAATACTTGCAGGGCAAGATTCCTTCTGAAACATACTTAACTCACAGTTTAGATTTGACGCATCCTGAACAGGAAATCTTCTCAACATTCAGAAGCAGTACAAAAAGAAATATAAAAAAAGCAGTTAAAGAGAATGTAAAGGTTAATATTCTCAATTCTCTTGAATCCGTGAAGGAATTTTATCGGTTAAATTGTCTCACACGCAAATACCACAGTTTGCCGCCCCAGCCATTTTATTTTTTCAGAAAACTGCATGAGCACATTATTTCGGCAAAAAAAGGCGTTGTTATCCTTGCCTCTTGTTTAAATAAGGTAATCGCCGGTGCAGTTTACGTCCATTTCGGAGACAGAGCCATCTTTAAATACGGAGCATCGGATAAGACTCACCATCAATTTAGACCAAACAACCTGATCATGTGGGAGGCTATAAAATGGTATGCGAAAAATGGATTCAAAAGCATGAGTTTCGGTAGAACGGACCCGGAGCATAAAGGACTTTTACAATTTAAAAGAGGGTGGGGAACACAAGAAGAGACTATCTATTATTACAAGTATGATTTAAAAAAAGATGCATTTGTAAAAAATACTTCGATGTTCAAATCATCAAATAGAGTTTTCAATAGATTGCCAATGCCTATGCTGAAACTAATTGGCCGTATGCTCTATCGACATGTGGGATAAGTACATGGTGAATTATTAATTTTGAGATTTTAATTTTAAATTTAGAGGTGAATAGATTCTATTATATTTTTTTGTTAGACAGGATTAACAAGATATTCAGGATATTATTAATATT
>JAUVKE010000472.1 GCA_030592105.1 Desulfobacteraceae bacterium | reverse complement strand
CGCTTCTGGATACTCAGCGCAGGGTTCAGATTCTCCTGGAAGAGGTTAGGAAAAGACTCCCGAAACCAATTTCAAATAAACAACTGGAAAATATGGTTAAAGAAGAAGATCATATTTTTGATGCAATCTATGCTGGTTTTGAAGACAGGTTCAGAGGCACAAAAAATGATATCAAAGAGCGGGGGAAAGTTCATCTTCCCTATGTACAAAAGGCTCTTAAAAGAACGAACAACGGGTTACTGTTGGATGTCGGCTGCGGCCGGGGTGAGTGGCTTGAACTTTTAAAAGAGAATAATATCACTGCCACAGGTCTGGATTTGAACCGTATCATGGTGGAAAGATGCAGGGATGCTGATCTAAATGTTGAGGAATCAGATATGATCGCGTATCTGCGAAATCAAAAAACCGAAACTCTTTCGGTTGTTACGGGTTTTCATATTGTAGAGCATCTACCTTTTAAAACAATGATTGCTCTGTTTGATGAATCTTTCAGGGTGTTAAAATCAAGTGGAATAGTTATTTTTGAAACACCAAATCCTGAAAATATAATGGTGGGTGCATGTAATTTTTATACGGATCCCACCCATAACAACCCAATACCACCCCATACACTGGCTTATTTAATTGAAGCTCGGGGATTTATAAATATCGAAACCTTAAGACTTCACCCTGAGAGCTCCATTCATATAGAGGATCAATTTTTAAATCATTATTTTACCATTGGGCAGGATTATTCAGTTATCGGATTTAAAGCATGAAGATCTGTATTACAGTCGGTTCTTTGCTGGAAAATGATGCCATTGGAAATGATGTTGCCCACCAATGTTCAGTGCTGAACAACAAAAATATTTCAACGTTTGTTTATGCCCAGGAGGTGGCGGATGCTTCCATCTCTCCATATGTTATAAGCAAAACCAGACTTTTTGATATTATTGATAAACCTGATAATATATTGATTTATCACCATGGCGGATGCTGGGATAATGGTCAAAAAATTCTGGAAAAAGCAAGATGCCGGATTTTTATTAAATATCACAACATAACACCTCCTGAATTTTTTAAACCTTATAATCAGTTCCATGCAACATATTGTAAAGACGGTATGGAGCAGATCACAGCCATTGCAGGCTTAAAGAAGATTACAAAATTTTTATGTGATTCATACTTTAATGCAAAAGATTTTTTAAGGCGCGGTATAGATAAATCCAAAATCAGGATAGTTCCCCCTTTTCATAAATTAGATGATTTTAAAAACGCTGAAATCGAAACAGATCTTGCCCGCAGCTTAGACGATGGAAAGGTGAATATTCTGTTTGTGGGACGTCTGGTGCCAAACAAAGGCCATAAACATTTACTAAAGGTAATGGCAAGTTACAAAGCCATGTATGATGCAGATATCAGCTTGACCATCGTGGGCGGAATAGATTCCGGTTTAAGTGTATATTTGGATGAGCTTGAACAGTTAATACAGCAGAACCAATTAAATGAGATTGTAAATATAAGGGGCTCTGTAACCTTTGATGAGCTGCACACCTATTATAATTCCTCCCATCTTTTTTTGCTGATGTCGTCTCATGAAGGGTTTTGTCTGCCTGTTTTAGAGGCGCAGTTTCATTCTCTGCCGGTTGTGGCACTGGGCACAAGCGCAGTTTCAGAAACCATTGGTGAAAACCAGATTCTGTTTAACACGCCGGATTATCAAAAGTTTTCAGCTGCTATCCATATTTTATATAATAATGCTGATTATAGAGATTATATTATAAATGAAGGCAAAAAAAATATTAAACGGTTTTTAAATAAAACAATAGAAGAAAAGTTCTTAAAAGCAGTCCTATAGTTCGTCACCTAAATAATTTCAAAAATATTTGAACGAAAACCATATAGACCCAGAACTTCGGAATCACCTTTTTGAAATTTAATATGTGACCATCTATATCACCTTAAAAATTATGAAAAAAACAACCATAAATCAATTCCATTCAGGATCTGCCCATGGCGATGCTGTTACCAATTCAATGCTTCTGATACGTAGATTGCTTTTAAAGTTTGGTTTTGCTTCAAAAATTTATGTAGAGCAGGTTGCCCCGGAATTAAAAAAAGAGCTGTATCCCCATAAAAAGCTGAAATTGAAAAAAGATGATATTATACTGATACATCACTCCATGGG
>JAUVKE010000062.1 GCA_030592105.1 Desulfobacteraceae bacterium | reverse complement strand
TTTGAATTACAACAACAGCTTAAATTGACTCAACAGCTGGTGATGACTCCTCAGCTGCAAATGGCGATAAAGCTTTTGCAATTAAACAGATTGGAACTTATTAATGCAATCCAGCAGGAGCTTGAGGAAAATCCCACACTGGAAGAGGCTCCAAATATTGACACTGATGAGTCGACCTCTGATCAGATAGAGCTTAAACCTGCTGATGATGATTCCACAAAGGAAGTTACCATAGAAGAGAAGGTTAGAGATGACATTGACTGGAGTAATTATATGGATGAATATAATTCTTCAGGTAAAACGCATTATGAAGGAGAAAAAAAAGATACTCCAAGTTTTGAAAATTTTATAGCTACTGAAACCTCTTTAAGTGAGCATCTTTTATGGCAGTTGCGCATGATGCCCCTTTCAGATCTTCAAAGAAAGATTGCCGGCCTTATTATTGGCAATCTAAACAGTGACGGATATCTTACGGTTTCTGTTGATAGTATCGGAACAACCCTGGAAATATCAAAGGATGAGGTGGAAAATTTTTTGCTGGTTATCCAGAAAGATCTTGATCCTGCAGGTATCTGTGCAAGGGATCTAAAAGAGACTCTTTTGATTCAGGCAAAACGCCTTGGTTTTGGAGGGGATGTACTAATAGATATTATTTCAAATCAAATGAAGCATGTGGAGAATAAAAATTTCAAGGCCATTGCAAAGGAGTTGTCAATAAGCGTAAGTGATGCCGTTTCTGCTGCAAAGATCATAAAGGGCTTTGATCCTAAGCCCGGCCGAAAATTTTCTGAGACACCACCCCAATATATTACCCCTGATATATTTTTATATAAGGTAGAAAATGAATTTGTAATAATGTTAAATGATGATGGCCTGCCAAAGCTCAGTCTGAATTATTATTATAAAGAAGCTTTACGCCGAAGGGGTAAGTTTACGGGGGAGGCAAAGGCGTACATTGAAGAAAAAACACGTTCTGCAGCATGGCTCATTAAAAGTATACAGCAGAGGCAGAAAACCATTTATAAGGTAATGGAAAGTATTCTTAAATTTCAAAGAAATTTTTTTGAAAAAGGGGTGGAATGGCTGGAACCGCTGATTCTAAGGGATATAGCCCAGGATGTTGAAATGCATGAATCAACCATAAGCAGAGTTACGAACAGCAAGTATGTTCATACTCCACAGGGTGTTTTTGAATTAAAATATTTTTTCAACAGTTCCATCAACCGAACAGATGGGGGGGCGGCCTCTTCCGTAACTGTGCAGGAAAAAATAAGGCAGATAATTAAAAATGAAGATCCCAGGAAACCTTATAGCGATGACAAAATTTCAACCCTTTTAGGAAAAGATAATTTCATTATTGCCCGCAGGACTGTAGCAAAGTACCGGGAAGCGATGAAATTTTTGCCATCGAATAAACGTAAGCAATTTTAGGGAGGGAAGTGATATGCAAACATCTGTTACTTTTAAAAATCTTGATCCTTCTGAAAGTTTAAAATCGTATGTTATGGAAAAATTGGACCGTTTTGACAGATTCCTTGATAATCCGGCAGTTGCATCGGTTGTTCTGGGTGTGGAAAAATTCAGGAGAATAGCTGAAATTAATTTGACCTCTGACAGGCTTAATGTTGTGGGAAAAGAGGAGTCAGAGGATATGTATTCAGCAATCGATGTGGTGCTGGATAAACTGGAAAAGCAGGTAAAGAAAAATAAGCAAAAACACAGAAAACACAGGAGCGGCGCAAAGGGTCTCGGCGAAACAGAGCTTTCCCGGGAAGCTGTTTCACCTGTAGATGAATCCCCTTTACCTATTGTAGTAAAGAATATAGAGTATAAGCCCATGGGTGTGGAGGAAGCGGTCTTACTTATGGATATTGCCCCGGAAAATTTCCTTGTTTTTGTCAATTCTGATACAGGTGATGTTAATGTTTTATATACGCGTAACAACGGCGAATATGGATTGATTCAGCCGTTATAATCGTAAAGTATGGCCTTTATAAGTATCTGTTCATGCTGTTTTGTCCACGGATAAAGCAGCATAAACAAAAAAACGTTTATCTGTGGTTAAATACCCTTGAATGAGTATAAAAAATATGAGAATTCTTGATGTCTTGCCGAAAGAAGCTATAATTGTTGACCTGAAAGCTACTGATAAGAAGGGTGTTATAGAAGAACTGGCTGCTCCTTTAGCCAAAATAGCCGGAATCGATTTTGAAGAACTGATACGCCTCCTCCTTGAGCGTGAAAGACTGGGAAGCACCGGTATTGGTGGGGGTATCGGCATACCCCACGGTAAATTAAAAAATCTTGAATCTTTGGTGTTAGGTTTTGGACTCAGTCGTATGGGGGTTGATTTTGATTCCATTGATGAAAAGCCGGTTCATATATTTTTTATTCTTTTGACTCCTGAAAACTCCACGGGCATTCATTTAAAACTTCTTGCCAGAATTTCCATGCTTTTGAAAAAGGATCTTTTTAAAAAACAGTTGATGAGTGCGACTAATCATTCTGAACTTATTGATATAATAAAAAAAGAGGATGGGGAGTTTTAACGAATTACAATTTAAAAATGCGCGGTGAAACCGATCTGTTTTCCGGATTTATACCGCAGCGGTGATGTATGATAGGTATAATTGTTGTGACCCATGGACAACTTGGGGACGCATTAATTGAGGTTGCTGCTTCTATTCTTGAGAAAACTCCTGAAAATGTAATCCCAATATCCATAGATTTGAGCATAAGCAATGATAAATTGCGTCAGGAAATTGCTAATGGAATAAAAAAAGTTGACCAGCGTGCTGGTGTGCTATTATTGACTGATATGTTTGGGGGATCACCTTCTAACCTGAGCTATTCTTTTCTTGAAGAAGGCCGTGTTGAAGTCTTGTCCGGTGTAAATCTTCCGGTTTTAGTTAAGGCTGTTAAAGCAAGAGATAATATGAGTATAGGTGAACTTGCCATTGAAGTGGAGCGATTCGGCAAAAAAAGTATTTCCCTTGCAAGTGGCATTTTAAAAGGCAATAAACGGAGTTAACTATTGTTTTCCGGGAAATTAACGGTTTTAACCGAAAAAGATATTGAACAGATATTAGATATTGAAGCAGACTCTTTTTTGCAGCCGTGGAATCGTAATATGTTTCTCGATGAATTATCATCTGATAATGGACAGGGTTATCTTGTAAGGGAAAATCCGGTTATAAATAGCAAGAGTCCTGTTGCATTCATTGTATTTAGGTTGATTGCAGACGAAATGCATATTTTTAAAATTGCTGTTGCCGAAAAATGGCGCCGGCAGAAGGTTGCGTCATGGCTTCTTGAAAAAAGTTTTGATATTGCGGTTGAAAATCATGTATCAAAAATTTTACTGGAAGTCCGGTATTCAAATAATCCTGCAATCATTTTGTATAACAGGCTGGGTTTCCAAATAGTTGGAAGGAAACCATATTATTATTCAGTACCTTCCTACAGGCTGACAGGGGAAGATGCTTTGGTCATGATGAAAAAGATTAAGGGGGTATAATGAGTGTAAAAATCGGTATTAATGGCTTCGGAAGAATAGGACGGATGGTTTTCAGAGCTGCGCTGAAACATTCCGATGTGGAGGTTGTTTCAATAAATGACCTTACAGATGCGGCAACAATAGCTCATCTTCTGCAGTATGATTCTGTTCATGGAAAATTAGATCTCCAAGTTAAGGCAAAGGGTGATGCAATTGAAGTTGATGGTAATTTGATCCCCATTACCTCTGAAAAAGATCCTGCAAATTTGAAATGGAAAGAATCTGGAGTCGATATTGCGGCAGAATGTACGGGCCTTTTCACAGACAGAAAAAATGCATCAAAACACCTTGCTGCCGGAGCGCGCAAGGTTATTATTTCGGCCCCTGCAAAAGAGCCTGATATAACCATTGTTATGGGGGTAAATTCTGACAAGTATGATGCTGAAAAACATAATATTATATCAAATGCATCATGTACGACTAATTGCCTTGCGCCTGTGGCAAAGGTTCTCCTGGATAATTTCGGCATCAAACACGGGCTTATGACCACCATCCATTCCTATACAGGGGATCAGCGTATACTCGATTTTCCCCACAAGGATCTGCGCAGGGCCAGAGCCGCAGCCATGTCTATGATTCCCACAACCACCGGAGCAGCCAAGGCGGTCTCCTTAGTACTTCCTGAGCTTGCCGGAAAATTGAACGGGCTTGCCATTCGTGTTCCAACGCCCAATGTTTCCCTTGTGGATATCGTTGTTACAATTGAAAAATCATCAGTCTCTGTTGAGGATGTTAATGCTGCCCTTAAAGAGGCTTCCACAGGAACCCTTTCCGGTATATTAGGTTATTGCGATCTTCCTTTGGTCTCTTCCGATTTTAATGGCTCCCCATTATCCTCTTTTGTTGATGCTCCATCAACATTTGTTATTAACGATATGGTAAAGATACTGTCATGGTATGACAACGAAACCGGCTATTCAACAAGGATGGTCGATCTGGCAGCCATGCTTTAGGCAGGAAAGTCTATACTTATGGAGATTAAATAAATGAGTAATAGAAGACCACTTATCGCTGGAAACTGGAAGATGTTCAAAACATCCGAGGAAGCTGCAGCAACAGCAAAAGAGATTGTACACCTTGTACAGGATGTGAATAACGCAGATGTTTTAATATCCCCACCCTTTACATCAATTTCCCTGGTGCGGGAAATAATCAGGGAGAGTTCTGTTTTACTTGCTGCTCAAAATCTTCATTGGGAAAAAGAGGGGGCATTTACAGGTGAAATATCCCCTGCAATGCTTGTTTCTGCCGGGTGTACCCATGTTATTATAGGGCATTCAGAGCGGAGGGCATATTTTGGTGAAACAGACGAAACCGTTAATAAAAAAATTAATGCCGCAATTTTAAATAATTTAATTCCCATATTCTGTGTTGGTGAATCTGATGAAGAAAGAGAATTAAATAAAACATTTTCTGTACTTGACAAACAGGTGGAAAATGGGTTAAAAGGGTTGGCATTGACGGATGCGGCAGATATTGTTCTTGCCTATGAACCGGTCTGGGCAATTGGAACCGGAAAAACAGCCACCGGGGACCAGGCTCAGGAAGTTCATGCATATTTGCGGGGTCTCCTTGAAAAAAAATATGGGGCATCCTTTGCTGATTCCTTGAGAATACTTTATGGTGGAAGTGTTAAACCGAATAATATAGCCTCCCTCATGGAGATGCCGGATATTGATGGCGCACTGATTGGAGGAGCCAGCCTTGACCCCGGAACATTTAGTAAAATAGCTTCCTTTAAATAATTTTATGACAATTTTTTTATTAATAATACATGTTGTTGTTTGCATCGCACTTATTCTTATAGTATTGCTGCAAACAGGAAAGGGTGCCGATATGGGCGCCGCCTTTGGTGGAGGATCCAGCCAGACTCTTCTTGGGAGTACTGGTGCTTCGACTTTACTCAGTAAGGCAACAACCATTGTTGCTATTGTGTTTATGCTGACTTCCATAGGCCTTGCATATGTATCTGGCCATAAAAAGGGGCATTCCATTATGGTCGATTCAAAGATTCCCATTGAAGCTCCATTGACAAAAGAGACACCGGTTGCAGGGGAAAAACCTATTCCTGAAGAACCGGCAAACTCTGCTCCCGTAGACGAATAAAATAAAATATGTGCCGAAGTGGTGGAACTTGGTAGACACGCTATCTTGAGGGGGTAGTGGGCTACGCCCGTGCCGGTTCAAGTCCGGCCTTCGGCACCATATTTTTCCTAATAATAAAATAATTTATATAGACCTTAAGATAATAATTTCGGGAAGGCCAGAGGGAGGAAGGCGTATTGTAATACTCCGACGACCGATAACGCACCCAAAACTTTTATCTTAAGGTCTATAGTACTGCCGACGTAGCTCAGTCGGTAGAGCAGCTGATTCGTAATCAGCAGGTCAGCGGTTCAACTCCGCTCGTCGGCTCCATATACCTATTTTAAAAAAGGGTTTGCACAAACCAGGTGCAAACCCTTTTTTTATTGGCATATGGGGATAGGGCTGTTATGCTTAAGGGCACGACGAAAATTCTAATTTTTCAAGGTACTCTTAATAAATAAAAAGTCGTAACATTATTATGTTGTCAGAATTGTAACTATTCAGCGAATCTAAAGCAGTAGTGTCCGGTTAGAAAGTTGCAAGAAAGAAAATACGGGGAGTTTAACCGGACACGACTGAATCTAAAGCATTTAAATTTCACATTGCTGAAATTAGAACTAAACCCCAATCAGTACAGCCCAATAGTTACTCTGAAGACAGAATAAAATAAACGGAGGCGATAATGAGCAGCAGAACACAGATATTAATGCAAAGCACGCCCATAAAAGCTTTGCAGGTCTCGCAAAAAGCCCTGGCAAGTGATGCAAGGGCGACCAGGCCAGGAATGAAATGGGTTTTAGAGATTGAAAGGGCAAGATTACTCACCGAATCTTATAAAAAAACAGAGGGCTTCCCCATGGTTATACGCAGAGCCATGGGGATTAGCCATATACTGGAAAATATGACTCTGTTTATACGGCCGGAAGAATTAATTGTTGGTAATTATGCATGCTCCCTTGATGCTGTTCTCCACTATCCTGAATATGCCTATAAATGGATAGAAAGGGATACAGAAAAAGGTGGGGTATATGAAGCCATGCTGACAGATGAAGAGAGGAAAGAATTAAAAGAGATTAATTCTTACTGGAAAAATAGTGCTGTTCATAATCTTTTAAGGGGCTACCTTTCTAAAGAATTATTGAGCACCACCTATGTTCTTAATTATGATATAGGTACTCCAAATTACGAAAAAGTTTTAAAAACAGGGCTTAAGGGTTTTATAAAAGAGGCCGGTGAAAAAAAGAGACACCTTGAAATTGAATTTAGTGAAAACAGGCTTAATGCTTCGGATTATATTAAGAAAAGGAATTTTCTCAACGCTGTTATTATTGTTTTAACAGGCGCATGCACCTGGGGGAAGAGGTATGCTGATCTTGCAAGAAAAACTGCTGAACCAGAGACAGATCAGAAACGGAAAAAGGAACTTTTATTAATCGCGCAAAATTGTGAGAATGTTCCTGAAAATCCTGCTGAAACATTTTTTGAAGCCATGCAAAGCTATTGGCTGATACATCTTATTGCAAATCAAATAGAACTTCCCACCATGGGAGACGGGATCAGGCTCGATGTCTGCATGGGGCCTTTTTATGAAAAAGATATTGCGGAAAAAAGAATTACAAGGGAGAAAGCCCTGGAGCTTGTGGAGAGCATGTATGTTAAATCCCAGGAAATGGGTTATCTTCAGCCCCCCATCTGGTCAGGGTTAGGACCCGGTGCCCTGGGTTTTCAGACATTGACCATAGGCGGCGTAGATGCCCAGGGGAAGGATGTTACAAATGATCTGAGTTTTATGGTGCTGGAAGCGATGCAGAATATCAGAACAGTGACCCCACCCCTTGCCCTGAGATGGCATGATGATATCCCTGAAGAACTTGTGGATAAAACCATTGAGTGTCTGGCCAGTGGAATGCCTCAGCCAGGAATATTTAATGACAATGTTAACATCAAAAGAATGGTCGATTTTGGAGTTCCTCTGGAGGATGCCAGGGGATATTCGATCCAGTCCTGCATGATTCCCACGATTCCAGGGAAAAACCTTGTGCACCGGGGGAGCTGGGCCAACTGGCTTCCTGCCCCCTTATGTCTCACAGCAGCACTGGGTCTAAATATCCTCCCCGGCTACTGGAAGGAACCCCTTGGTAAAAAGCTGTCTAATCCTGAGAATATCGGTTCCATGGAAGAGCTCATGGATGCTGCAATAGAAAATTGTGCGATGATGATGCGTACTTTGACTGCAATATCGAATATAGCAGATGGACTCTTTGCAGAATATGTTCCCCGTCCCTTTATGTCGGCATTACTCGATGGCTCCATTGAAAGAGCTCAGGATTTGCGGGACTGGAATTATGAGCATGGATACAGGGAAGTTACTATCTGTGGCTTGAACAATCTTGCAGATTCCCTTGCCGCGGTTAAGAAAGTTGTTTTTGATGACAAAAAAGCAACCATGGGTGAACTTATTGAGGCGCTGGAAAAAGATTGGATCGGTTTTGAAGATCTCCACAAGATGTGCCTGGATGCTCCAAAATTCGGGAACGACGATGATTATGTTGATCTGATATCATGTGAACTCGCGGAGCGGATAGCCAAAGAGGCAAGCAAAATCAAAACATACCTGGGTAAACCTTTATATGTAGACGGAACAGTGGCCACATCATTCTGGCTCCATGGAACCACCTGCCCTGCTACTCCTGATGGAAGAAAGGGAGGAGAAACATTTCATGACGGGAGCATTTCACCCATGGATGGAAGAGATAAAAAAGGCCCCACAGCTGTTTTGCGGTCTGTCTCCAAGGTTGATCCTTTAAAAACATGGAACCATCTTTTTAATCAGAGTTTTGCCCCTTTATTTCTCAAAGGTACTAACTCCAGAATTTTTTCCAATTACTTAAAAACTGCTGCAGGTCTTGGAATTCACCATGTTCAATTCAGCACAGTTGATAAAGAGATTCTGTTAGACGCCCAGGAGAATCCTGATATGCATGCAAATATCCTTGTCAGGGTTTGCGGCTATTCTTCATATTTTGTAGACCTGAACAGGGGAATGCAGGACCAGATTGTTGAAAGAACGTCTCAAGAATTTTCATAAAAAAATTCGTAACTATTCAGCGGATATGTATACAACCTGAAGCATGCTTAAAATCAGCACAACTGAATAGTTACGAAAATTCTTTAAAGGTATGCCCCCGCGTATGGTTTTCGACCCACAATGATGGACAGCTTTCAGATGAAAATTTATATATAGACCGTCACATAAATAATTTCAGCAATGGACTGAGCTATAATAAAATTTAAAAACCTCTGGAACTCGCTGCGCTCAAACAGCCAGAGTTTTTTAAATTTCACCATAGCTCAGTTCTAACATCTGGCCGTATGAAATTTATTGTCTGAATATCTATAGTTCATAGGAAATGTTATGAGTATAAGCAAAGTAGTCAATAAATACAAAATAAACAACCAAAGGATTTTGAGTTTTGACAATCAAAATTATAGCTTATGAACCGGTTATGTCAATGTTTGACAATTCTGGCATCCACAGCAACAAGCCCTGCAGGTGTGGCAATAATCGGATTAATATCTATTTCCTCTATTTCATTATTTAACACCGCATAATCTGAAAGTTTGACCAGAAGATCTGCTATTTCTTCTCTGTTTACAGGCTGCTGCCCCCTGAACCCATTTAGGATCTGTTGATTTTTAATTCCTGAAATCATTTCCATGGCATCTTCTTTACCCAGAGGGGCTATTGCAAATACCACATCTTTTATAATCTCCACATGAACGCCCCCGATTCCGAACATCAGCATTGGGCCGAACTGCGGATCCCGGGACATGCCGGCAACAAGTTCTATCCCCTGGGGAATCATTTTTTGAACAGCTATTCCAAAAATTTCATTTTCTCCGGCAGCCGCTGTTACTTTGTCATAAGCATCACCGGCATCCTTTGATGTTTTTATATTAAGATATACCCCGCCCACATCTGTTTTGTGGGTAATTATTGGGGCAACGATTTTAAAAACCACCGGATATCCGATTTTTTCAGATAAATCAATGGCTTCTTTTTTTGTTTTTGCAAAAAATGTTTCATTTACAGTTATTCCAGCATCAGAAATAGCCTGTTTTGCCTCTATTTCACTTAGAATTGTGCCGATTTTTTCTTGTTTTGTTTCTGGCACCTGGGGGATGGAGGCTCGTTTTTCCATGCGCATATAAAATTCTGCAACCTTGCTAATAGCGTTTGCTCCGGTTTTAGTGCTTGTAAAAACCGGAATATTTGATTCCTGCAGTTTTTTCCATGCTTTTAAAAAAGCTTTCCAGCGCCAGTTTTCCACATCAGAAATGTTTAGACGGGGATTTCCCATGACCACTGCAAAGGGTTTGGCTCTATTGTTTGCTATTTTAATATAATTTTCAACCTCCTTGTTGATGAATTCTGTCCAGAAAATTTCATCAAAGGGGTTATCCTCAGTTAAAATAGCTAAAAGAATATCTATCCCCGGGCTTAAGGAGAGAATGTTGAGCATTTCAATTGTATCAATTTTACTTCCTGATACTATGGAAAAATCGACAGGGTTTCCTAACCATCCGGACATGGAAGGGTCTTTTTTTGCAATAAATTCTTCCACGTCATCTGGAAGATCAATAACATTTAGACCGGCATTTTCACATTCATCAGCTGCCAGAATACCTTTTCCGCCTCCGCCTCCTATTATTCCTGTTTTTTTTGAAATCATAGCAGGAAGTTTGTCAAAGGCTACAAGGAGATCTATTAATTCGTCTATGCATGATGCCCTTATTGTATTAGACTGCCTGCACGCCGCATCCCAGGCTCCTTCTTTTCCTGCTATGGAAGCGGTATGGGAGATGGTCGCTTTTTGACCTGCGCTGCCTTTCCCGCCTTTCAGCAGTATTACAGGTTTTTTAGCAGCGGTTTTTTTCAAAATTTCGAAAAAGCGCTGGCCGTCTTTTACTCCTTCAATATAGATAAATATAACTTTTGTTTCGTTATCCAGATAAAAATATTCCAGTAAATCAGA